>NZ_JAXIOM010000029.1:0-44743 GCF_049311025.1 Arthrobacter sp. 3Tela_A | reverse complement strand
CCCCCCGGGCGCCCCCCCCCCCCGGGGGCGCGGCCCGCGGGCCCCCCCCCCGCGGGGCCCCTGTTCCGGCGGACCCATTCCAGGGCGGCGACCTGGTCGGCCAGGCCAACATTGACGTCAAAGGTGCGCCCGGCAGTGGAGTAGGAACGGAAGTCCATAAACCCCAGGGCGCCCAGCCGGTAGTTCATCGAGACAAACAGCACGTTTCCCGCTGCAGCCAGTCCTGTGCCGTCGATCAGGTCCATGGCCGCTGATCCGGTTGTGAAAGCACCGCCGTGGATGAAAACCAGGACGGGCAGCGGAGCGTCTGCCGGGGCTGCGGGTGCAGCTATGTTGAGCGTCAGGCAGTCTTCACTCATCGGAGTTTTCGGATCCGCGCCCGGCAGGAGCCGGCGGACCCGCTGCGGTGCCCAGGCGCCAAAGCTGCCTGCGTCCAGGACTTCGCTCCGGCGTTCGGGCCGGAGCGGCAGCCTCAGCCTCAGGTCCCCTACCGGGGGCCGGGCATAGGGAATGCCTCTCCAGACCCGCGCGCTGCCCGTGTGCCGTCCGCGGACGGGCCCCTCGGTGGTCTGGACGGTGAGATCTGCTTCCGCGGTGGTAGTCGGCATGTTGGTCCTTTCACCAGTGCGGCCGGAACATGGCTTGAACGGTGCCGGGCACCTTCGGATACTAGTTCCCGGCCAGGGCGCAGACCATCCCCACGGTGAATACCAACCCGTCCTGCGCCGGGATCGGGCAGCGGGATGCCATGTGCACAGTTCAGCCAGCGGCAGAACAAGTCTCTTGCGGGACCATCAGTATGCTTATGCTTCCTGTACGACCCCCGATGAGAGGAGCAACATGGCACGCGTGGCAATTATTGGCGGACACGGCAAGGTGGCACTGCAGCTGGCAAAGGACCTCGCAGCGAACGGGCACCAGGTCTCCTCGCTTTTCCGGAACCCGGACCATGTGTCCGAGGTGGCAGCAACAGGCGCTGATCCGGTTGTGGCGGACGTCGAGAAGCTGGGCGCGCAGGAAATCGCTGAGCTGCTGGGCGGGCACGACGCCGTTGTGTGGTCTGCCGGAGCAGGCGGCGGTTCCCCGGAACGGACCTACGCAGTGGACCGGGACGCCGCCATCCGTTCCATGGAGGCAGCGGAGCAGGCCGGGGTGAAGCGGTACGTCATGGTTTCCTACATGGGTGCGGGCAAGGACCACGGCGTGGATCCGGAGAACGGCTTCTATGCCTACGCAGAGGCGAAGGCAGCGGCGGATGAGCATCTGCGCCGCAGCGGCCTTGACTGGACCATCCTCGGTCCGAGCGCGCTGACTGATGATCCCGGTACCGGACGCATCAGCACCGGCCCGGCCCAGGACGGGAGTGTTTCCCGTGCCGACGTCGCCGCGGTGGCGGCTGAGGTGCTGGAGCAGCCGGGGACGGTTGGCCAGTTCATCGAGTTCATCAACGGACAGACCCCGATCCGCGATGCCGTGAGTTCCCAGGCCACGGCCTAAGCGGGACTCAGGGCAAAGGGCGGGTTACGGCAGCATCGGCGCCGTACCCCGCCCTTTCCGCTGACCCGGCGGCTGTTCAGGCATCCCTGCGGGCTCCGGGCCCTGGCTCGACGGCGAACACCTCGGGGGCCGCGTAACCTGACCGCTCAAACGCACGCACCACGGCCGCCCCAATCCGCTCCGCTTCCGGCCGGCTGACCAGGGCTACGGCTGAACCGCCAAAACCGCCGCCGGTCATGCGCGCCCCGGCGGCCCCTGCCGCCATGGCCGTTTCAACCGCCAGATCCAGTTCGGGGCAGGAAACCTCAAAGTCATCCCGCAGCGATTCATGGCTGGAGGCGAGCACCTGCCCCAGACCGCGGATGGGACGGCCTGCTTCAAGATGCGCGACGGCGGTCAGTACGCGGGCATTCTCGCTCACTACATGCCTGGCGCGCTGGTAGGCCCTCCGGTCCAGCTGTGGAGCCGCCAGCACAAGATCCGGCAAGGTCAAATCCCGCAGCGACGCTACACCCAGGGCTTCTGCTGCCCGCTCACAGTCACCTCGGCGCTCGGCGTACCCGCCGGAGTCGTGGGCGTGGCTGACTTTGGTGTCGATGACCAGCAGGGCCATTGCCTCCTCCGCAAGGTCCAGCGGCACCAGCCGGCTCTCCCGTGAGCGGCAGTCCAGGAACAGTGCGTGGCCGGCCTCGGCAAGCAGCGACGCCGACTGGTCCAGTATGCCGGTGGGCGCGCCGGCAAACTCGTTCTCTGCCTGCTGGCACAGCAGCACCAGGTCCGGCACCTCTGATCCGCTGAGTTCCCGAACGGCCAGTGCAGCCGCACATTCAACCGCGGCGGATGAGGAGAGGCCTGCGCCGACCGGAACATCGGAGTCCAGCAGGATATCCATTCCGGGCACGTGTACTCCGCGCAGGCCGAAAGCCCAGTGCACTCCGGCCAGATACCGGCTCCAGCCGGTCAGTCTTCCCGGTGCCAGGTCCGTGACCCTGATTTCGGCAGGGTCCCCGGGCGCCGTGGTGGCGAGCCTGAGAAGTCCGTCCTGCCGCGGCGCTGCGGCTATCCGGGCCCGGCGGTCGATTGCCAGGGGAAAGACGAAGCCCTGGTTGTAGTCGGTGTGCTCGCCGATGAGGTTCACCCGCCCGGGTG
Organism: Arthrobacter sp. 3Tela_A; assembly: GCF_049311025.1. Lineage (NCBI taxonomy): Bacteria > Bacillati > Actinomycetota > Actinomycetes > Micrococcales > Micrococcaceae > Arthrobacter > Arthrobacter sp. 3Tela_A. Next base: position 42,097 of record NZ_JAXIOM010000029.1, on the reverse strand, counting down.
CTGACCAGATGCCTGCCGCTTCATACCCGTAAAGGTTCCGGAACGCCGCTGCGGTGTTCATGATGGGACTCCTGCCGTACCGGCAATCGCCGCAGGGGCGGCATCCCGCAGCCGGGCAGCCGTTGCTTCCGGACTTACATCGGCAATGAAGGCTCCCATTGCGGCTTCGGATCCGGCAAGGTATTTCAGCTTGTTCTCCGCCCGCCGGGGAGAGGTCACCTGCAGGTGCAGGCGGTAGGTATCCCGGTCCGGATGGTTCACGGGTGCCTGGTACCAGGCCGCGATGTACGGCGTCGGCGTGGGGTACAGGGCGTCGATCCGGCGCAGCACATCCAGGTAGAGAACTGAAAGTTCTTCCCGTTCCGAGTCCGTGAGCGAGGCGAGGTCCGGAACCTGGCGGTGCGGCACCACGTGGACTTCGAGCGGCATCCGGGCTGCGTAGGGAACATAGGCGGTCCACCGGCGTCCGCGCACCACTACCCTGCTGCCCTCCTGCAGCTCCCGGGCCAGGAGGTCCTGGAACAGGTCTCCTCCGGTCTCAGCGTGGTACGACTGCGCCGACTCAAGCTGGCGCAGGGTCCTCGGCGCAGGGAAAGGGTAGGCGTAAATCTGCCCGTGCGGATGGTGCAGGGTGACGCCAATGTCAGCGCCGCGGTTCTCGAAGATGAAGACCTGCTCAACCCCGGGGACGCGGGAGAGCTCGGCAGTGCGGTGCGTCCACGCCCGGATGACCGTCCGTACCCGTTCCAGGGTCAGCCCGGTGAAAGAGGCCTGGTGCTCCGGCGCAAATGCCACAACTTCACAGCGACCAATTGCCAGCACCTCTGTGCCACCGGATTCGCCCGGGCCTGTGCCGGGCCCAAACGCCGGAAAGCGGTTCTCGAATACGGCGACGTCGTAGCCGGCCGCCGGGATTTCGGTCGCGTGGCCCGGGGCGGAGGGGCAAAGCGGACACTCCGAAGCCGGCGGCAGGTGGGTGCGCGTCTGCCGGTGCTCGGCATATGAAATCCATTCCCCCAGCAGGCGGTCATACCGCATCCGCGGTGTGCCGGGACGCGGGGGCAGCGCGCGGGTGTCCGGCGGCGGCACCGGGGCAGCTGAACTCGCGGTGCGCCCGGCGTCGAAAAAGTACAGCAGCTCCCGCCCATCGGCCAGGTGTGTGCGGAGGGGACCGGTCCCGCCCGGAAGATCCGCACCGGACGCAGCCGGAACCACGCTCTTAGCCCGTGATCTTGTACTTGGCGCGGTCCGCTTCGTCCAGGACCACCTGCTCTTCGGGGGTCATGGCGGATCCGCCGCGGCTCACCGGCACCCACCACGCGCCGTCGGGAGCCTTCTCGGGGTATGTGTCGATGCACTCGTCGATTCCTGCCTGCAGAATTTGCTGCAGGCGCTGTGTCTCCTCGGGAACCGAGGCAGCGGGATCGATCTTCAGCGGTTCGCCGATGTGGATCCGGACGGGTGTCTTCCAAACTGCCTTCAGGCTCAGCCCATGGCCGCGGGTGAGCATCCGGTGCCCTCCCCAGACAGATACAGGGATAATCGGAACGCCGGCTTCCGCTGCCATGCGGACCGCTCCGGTCTTCAGCTGCCGCACAGTGAAGCTGCGGCTCACACCAGCTTCGGGAAGGACCGCCAGATAATCGCCCTTGTGCAGCTTCTCCACGGACTCGGTGTAGGCCGCTGCACCGTTCGAGCGGTCCACCACCACATGCTCGCACCAGTCGCAGACAGCCGCCACGAACTTCTTGCGTGCAGCCTTCTTGGTGACCAGGTAGCGCATGTGAACCTTGAGCTGCTTCCACAGCAGGTATTCGGCGAAGACAAAGTCCAGGTAGCCGAAATGCGTGATCGCCACGACGGCGCCCTTGCCCGGCTCCACCTTTCGGTCCAGTCCCCGGACAACTCCGTCCGTGGGCAGGTGCTCAAGTCCGGAGGCAATGACCTTGACCCGGAAGAGCTTCACCGCTGCTACACCAGCGAAAACGATGGAGCGGTAAACGTACTTGTTAGGCCGGCGTTTATGGGGCACGGTCGACTCCTTGGCTGGGGACGGGACAGCACTGGCAGTTTATCGCCTGCACGGCGCTGCCCGGTAATACCTCCGGCGGCCGGGACTACGGGTGGCCCTGCCCGGCGGCTGTTCCCCGGACCAGCAGGTATTCCCAGTCCATTTCAATGCCGCCGCTGGTATTGCGGGCATGGCGTTCGGCCAGTGAGGACAGTTCCCGGTCCAGCGCGGCGCTGCGTTCAAGGTCCTCCCCGATCCCGCGGTAGACCCCCACCACCGGACCAAAGTTCGCCTTGAAGAAGTCCCGGAAGTGCTCGGGGTTCTCGAACCTGTCCACGGTGACCATCTGCTTACGGCTTTGCCAGTCCTCGAGCGCGCCATCTTCAAAGAGGCCGGCAACGTAATCCTCCCGTCCCCACATCGGCGGGCCGGGGACGGCCGTCTGCGGGGGCTGGTAGTCGCGCATGATCGCGATCAGCTCACCGACGAATCCCTCCGGTGTCCAGTTCAGCAGGGCTATGGTTCCTCCCGGCCGGCAGACCCGCAGCAGCTCTCCCGCAGCCACCCGGTGGTTGGGCGCGAACATCACGCCGACGCAGGAGATGACGGCGTCGAACGTGCCGTCCGGGAAAGGCAGGTCCTCGGCGTCGCCCTGCACCCAGTCCACTTCCACGCCCTGGTCACCGGCAATCCCCCGGCCAGCCGCAAGGAGTTCAGGGGTAAGGTCCAGTGCCACCACGCTGGCACCTGCAAGGGCTGCGGGGATGGATGCGTTCCCGGTTCCGGCTGCCACGTCCAGAACGTAATCGCCTGGCCGAATGCCCGCCTCAGCAGCCAGGACCGCACCGAGTTCGGGAACCACCTCGCCGGCAACGCTTTTGTAGTCGCCCATCGCCCACATCCGGCGGTGCCGGTCCTTAAGCTCATCGAACGGGTCGGGGCGGGGCTGGGGTGTTTCCATGGCTGCTTCTCCTGGGCCAAGCAATCCGGGCAGGACCTTCAAGGTCCGTTCCGGCCATTCTGATCTTGCCGCGGGGGGCTGTAAAGGCGTGCGAACACCTTCGGCGCAGCACCTGCGCTGGCTATCGTTAGGTATGGCCCTCCCGGATGGCGATGTTCCCAAGGCGTCCGACGGCGCCGGCTACGGCACTGCCGCCCCGCCGGCGGCGGAACTGGATTCGCAGATTGGTTCCATCGACTGGGCAGTCCTGCCTCCGGGAGCGGTGCGGCTCAGCCTGGACGTACCCAGCGGAAAGCTCGCAGCGTCCGCCATGGGTGAGCATGGCAGGACGCCGGTGGTCCTGGTACCCGGGGTGATGGGCTCCAAGGAAGACTTCTCGCTGCTGATGCCGCTGCTGGCTGCGCAGGGCTACTACGCCCTGGCCTATGACCTGGCCGGCCAGTACGAGTCAGCTGGGGCCGGTCCGGAAAACCTTTCTCCGCCACGTCAGCATTACGACTATGACCTGTTCGTGGAGGATCTGCTTTCCGTCCTGGAACGAATGGGCGAACCGGTCCACGTCCTGGGCTATTCGTTTGCCGGAGTGGTTGCTGAACTGGCCCTGCTGCGGCGGCCCGAGCTGTTCCGGACGCTGACTCTGATGAGCGCACCCCCAGAGCCGGGATTGGCCTTCCGCTCCGTCAGCATCCTGGGGCCGTTCTCCCCTCTCGTTTCCGGACCCGTGAGTGCGGACCTGATTGTCTGGGGTGTGAAGCGGAACTTCGCCCGGGTGCCGCCGTCCAGAATGGATTTTGTGCGCCGGCGCTTCCGGTACACACGCAGGCAGTCCATCCGGGACATCATTACCCTGATGCGCCACGTCCCGGATGTCCGTTCCGAGCTGGCGGCCCAGCCGCTGCCGAAGCTGGTGGCCGTCGGTGAACATGACGTGTGGCCCAACCGGGTCCACGCCGGGTTTGCCCGGGCAATCAAGGGGCGTCTGGCGGTGTACCGCGGCGGGCACAGCCCCTGCGAGACGGCGCCCAACCAGCTGGCCCGGGACCTGCTGGCCCTTTACGCGGACGCAGCTCCACCCGCGGGCCCGTAGGCACCGCCGGGCCGGTGCCCTTCCTGCCATTCCCGCCGCAGCCTGCGCCGTGTCAGCGGGCCCTGCTGGCGGAAGTCCGTGGCGAACGTTGTCCAGGCCATGGAGAGCCGCCGCCCAAGCCCGGACCAGCTCTCGAGCGGCCGGGCAGATACTCCCACCCGGAGCGAATCCACCCAGAGAACATTCATGTCCGGTGCCACCTGCCAGCTCAGGTCCAGGTCGTCGTGGATCCTGGAACTGGAACGGTGCACTCCTTCGCGCATGCGTTTCCACATGGCTGCGGGGAGGGCGAAGTTGGAACCGAAAATGGGCGGATGACCCATCAGCAGGTTCATCGACCAGCGGTAGCCGGCTATGTAGAGGTGTTCCGCGATCCACCGGGTGAGCCCGTTTCCGCCGTAGAAGTTCCCGGGACCGGTAACGACGGTGAGTGGACCGGACGCTTCCACCAGGGCTTCAATCCGCTCCAGCCAGTCGGGCGGGGGCACCGAGTCCGCGTCCAGCCTCGCCAGCAGTTCGCAGCCCGCGGCGTCGAAGCCGCAGGCCGTAGCTGCGGCAACCCCGGGAAGAGACTCCGCTACCCGGCGGACACCGGCTGCCTCGCAGATCGCCGCTGTATCGTCTGTGGAATCGTTGTCCACGACCACAATTTCGTCCGGCGTCCGGGTCTGCCGGGCCAGTGCGGCCAGGCACTGCTCGAGGAAGGCGCCGTCGTTCCGCGCGGGTATCACTACTGAGATGGTTGCCATATCCCCTGCCCTCCGGCCTACGCAATCGTCCCATTGCCGGCGCCGGGGGTGGAAGGCGGACTGCCCGGTCAAGACCGCCGGGGCAGCAAAAAGGGCCGGCGGCTGCCGGCCCTTTCCAGGTTGTATCCGCGCCTAGAGCGTGATGGTCACTTCGTCGTAGTCGTAGCGGGGCAGGCGGTCGAACCAGGGGTTCTCTCCCGGCTTGCCCACATTGACGACCATAAAGGTGCGGCGGTTCGTGCCCGCGTGGAATTCGGCGTCGATCCCGGCGGCGTCGAAGGCGCCCATCGGACCGGCTGCAAGGCCGACGGAACGGACAGCCATGATGAAGTAGGCGGCCTGCATGTGGGCGTTGTTGTTGCCCATGATGCTGCGCAGTTCGGCATTGCCGTCGAACATGGCCTTGCGGTCGGCCGCGTGCGGGAAGAAGGTCGGGAAGCCTTCGTGCCATTCGGTGTCGAAGCTGAGCACGGCTACTGCCGGAGCGGAAGCGGTCTTGGCCTGGTTGCCTTCGGCCATGTGCTTGACCAGGCGTTCCCTCGCTTCCGGGGAATTCACCCAGGTAATGCGCATCGGCTGGATGTTCATCGAGGTGGGACCCATCTTCGTCAGTTCGTAGATGGCCCGCATCTGCTCTTCGGTGACGGGTTCAGAGGTGAACGTGTTGGCGGTGCGTGCTTCCAGGAACAGGGTGTCGAGGGCTTCGCTGTCAACGACGAACTGATCCTGGCTGGTCTGGGTAGTGCTGTTGCTCATGGAGACACTTTCTGGTTGGCGAAGTTACCGGAGATTGTTAACACCGCTAACTGCATTCCGCTTCCCAAAAGTGAACGTGATGGTCCTCACACTCAGGCGTCCGGCAGGTCCATCTTTCTTCGGCTCGGCTGTACCCGCGGCGGTTCACCGGGCATCTTCGGGTAATCCGGGGGAAAGGGGAGCTCCCCCAGTCCGTTGTCCAGATCCCGCTGCCACCACTGCAGCAGGGTGTCGATGCTGCCCTGCCGCTCGCCGAACTCAGCCCACGGGTCCCCGGTCTCAGCCAGCCTTTCCGGGACGGTTGCCACCGTGAAGGCGCGGGGATCCACGCCCTCCAGCTCCTCCCAGGTGATAGGCGTGGAGACGGGCGCGTGAGGCAGTGCGCGCGGGCTGTAGGCGCCCGCCATGGTCCGGTCCCGGTTGGCCTGGTTGAAGTCCACGAATACCTTCTCGCCGCGCTCCTCCTTCCACCACGACGTCGTTACCTGCGCTGGCATCCGGCGCTCAAGTTCCCGGGCGGCGGCAATTACCGCGTGCCGGACGTCCTGGAATTCACGTACCGGCTCAATCGGGGCGAAGACATGCAGACCGCGGTTGCCGGAGGTCTTAATTAAGGCTTCCAGTCCTGCCTCGGCCAGCACTTCGCGCAGGGCAACCGCGGCGGGTACCGCGTCGTCGAAATCGGTGCCGGGCTGGGGGTCCAGGTCAATCCGGAGCTGGTCCGGGTTGTCCGGGTCCCCGGCCAGGGAGGGCCAGGGGTGGAACACCACGGTGTTCATCTGCACTGCCCAGACAGCTGCCGCCGGTTCGTCAATGACTAGCTGGGGGTGGGACCGGGCACTGGGGTAAACGACCATCACGTCACGGACATAGTCGGGGGCGCCCTTGGGCGGGTTCTTCGAGAAGAACTGTTCTCCGTCAATGCCGCCGGGGAAACGCTGGAGGGACAGCGGCCGGTCCCCGTTCGCAGCTGTGAAGGCCCCGCCCACGGCCACCATGTAGTTGGCAAGGTCCAGTTTGGTGAAGCCGGACTCCGGCCACAGCACGCGGTCCGGACTCGAGATTCGAACCTCGCGGACACCGTGGGGTCCGGGCACGGAAAGGGTAGTTGCTTTGGCCGCCATGCAGGCAGGCTACCCGCTGCCTGCCGTGCTGTCAGCGGCGGCTGACGAACCGTCCGTGCACAAAGTGGTACAGGACCATCGCTGCAGCTACGACGGCGGTGAGCACCGCGTACATCCCGGAGAGGCCGGTCAGCGGGATGAGCAGTCCCAGCAGGAAGGGGCCCAGGCCAATACCCGCGTCGAGAATCAGGAAGAAGGTGGACGTCGCGATGCCGATCCGGTGGTCCGGGGCCACGGTCACGGCGATCGCCTGGGCGGTGGGCATCAGGGCTCCGAAGCCCATTCCCACAAACGCTCCGGCCAGGGCCAGCACCGTGGTGTTCGGCGCCCACGCCAGCAGTCCCAGTCCAACCGCGAAGGAAGTCAGGATGGGATACACCACGGCGTTGTCCCCTCGTGTGTCCTGGAGCCGTCCAACGACGAAGCGGGAGATGAACACAATTCCGGCGTAAATCAGGAAGAAGGCCGACGCCGCTGCCACCATGTCCTTCTCCTGTGCGTAGGAGTTCAGGAAGGTCAGCACTCCCGAGTAGGCGACGCCGGCCACCAGCATCACCGATGCGACTGCCGCTGCGCGCGGTTCAAAGAAATCCGCCGGCCGCATCCGCCACTTTGCCGCGGTCTCGGCTTCGGTGAGTGTCCGTTCGGGGAGTTTGAGCGCCAGCGCTGTCAGCAGGGACGCGGCAGCGCATACCGCAGTGACCATGTACAGGACGTCATAGCTGGTGCGGTCCACCAGGAGCACGGCCAGGAAGGGTCCGGCGGCGGTCGCCAGGGTGCTTGAAATTCCGAAATAGCCTGTTCCCTCGCCCCGGCGCCCGGCGGGAATCAGTCCCATCACGGAGGCCGAGATGGCCGTGCTAGCCAGCCCAAAGGCAGCGCCGTGCAGCACGCGGATGGTGATCAGGACCCCCAGGCTGCCTGCCGGAATATAGAACAGGGCGGCCACGGTATAGAGCAGCAGGCCAATCAGCAGCATCCTGCGCCGGCCGACAAAGTCGAGGAACTTCCCGGCGAAGATCCTTGCCACGAGCGCGCCGAGCACAAAGGAGCCGGTGGTCAGGCCTGCAGCGGTGTCCGAGGCCCCGAACCGCTCCACCGCATAGAGGGCCATGGATGTCATCAGCAGGTAGAACACCAGGGAGATGAAGAAATTGACGGCGATCGCCAGGCTGAAGGCCTTGGTCCACAGCGGCCGGGGAGCGGCGTCGTTCCCGGTCCGGCCCCTGTCCACGGGCAGTTCGCTCCTGTCCGCCTGTTCGTGCTGTTCGCCTTCTTGCGGCAATTTACGCTCCGTTTTCCGTTTCTGTCCCCCGTTAGGCTGCCTAACCCAACTACCTAACGCTACGCCGGTGAACTCCGGGGGCGGAATTGATTTCGGCGGTGCAGGGCCCGGTCGCACCCCGGAATTACGGGGTGATTCCGGGGATTCCCTTCCCTGCCGGTGTGGCCAAGCGCATACTTTCTCACACGCCGGCTTGTACCGGACCCGGACAGTATTGGAGATGATCGGCTATGCCCACCCAGATGAATCCCTACCTGAGTTTCCGTGACAACGCGGCAGAAGCCATGGCCTTCTATCAGGATGTTTTCGGTGGAACTCTCGAGAGCTCCACGTTTGGTGAGATGAATGCCAGCGAGGACCCATCCGAGGCCGGCAAGATCATGCATTCCTCCCTGACAACGGACAAAGGGTTTGTCCTGATGGCCTCGGACACGCCCAACAGCATGAACCTGGACGAGGGCAGCAGCTATTCGATCTCACTTAGCGGGAACAACGGCGATGAGCTGCGCGGCTACTGGGACAAGCTGCTCGACGGCGGCCAGATGACTGTGCCGCTGGAGCGCGCTCCGTGGGGCGACGTGTTCGGAATGCTGACCGATAGGTTCGGCACCAGCTGGATGATCAGCATCGAAGACAGCGGCTCCTAAACCCCGCACGGACGGCCGGAACTACGGGATCCGCGTTCTGCCTTCGACGGCGCTGCGCAGCGCCAGCGCCGCAACCGCGCCGCCGATAGCCGCGTAGAGGGCTTCAAGGGGCTGGAACTCAATGACGGCGACTTCCCAGATCTCCAGTCCGACCAGAGCCGCGCCTGCTGCTCCGGAGACCACCGGGGCGGCCGGATGCCGCAGCAGCTGAAGGGTTCCGGCGGCCAGATAGCCTCCCCCGCAGCCGACTCCCAGCAGCAGCCCGGGAAGGCGCCAGTTCCGAAACGGGGTCCTGCGCAGGACCTCAGGACCGGCATGCAGGAAGGACCCGTCAGGCCGCGCAGCCAGCAGCGCCCCGGAGACGAGGGCAGCCGCACCCGTGCTCAGTTCCAGGCCGATCAGCAGCTTTTCGACCCGGGTGAAGCCTTTGGATTCATGCATTCTTTCCTCTGCTGTCCTGCCGGTGTTCGCGGTGTTCCCGGTGTTCCCGGTGTTCGCGGTGTTCCCGGTGTTCCCGGTGTTCCCGCCGGTCCGTGCCGAACGATGTACCCGCCGGTGTCCCAACCCGTGTAACCGGCCTACCGGCAGTATCCAGCGTGCCGACGTCGTCGTCCAGCCTTGTTCCGGGCAGGTGCCGGGGCGGAACGCGTAAGCTCAGGACATGGCCAGATACTTCGATGTTCACCCGGATAATCCCCAGCCGCGCACCGTCAGCCAGGTTACGTCTGTGCTCCGGGACGGCGGGCTGATCGCCTACCCCACCGACTCCTGCTATGCCCTGGGCGCCCAGATCGGCAACCGCGACGCCCTGGACCGGATCCGTGCTATCCGGGAGCTGGATTCCAAGCACCATTTCACCCTGATGTGCCGTGACTTTGCCCAGCTGGGCCAGTTTGTCCAGGTCAACAATGACGTTTTCCGGGCGATCAAAGCGGTCACACCGGGCAGCTACACGTTTATCCTGCCTGCCACCAAAGAGGTTCCGCGCCGCATGCTGCACCCGAAGAAGAAGACCGTGGGTGTCCGGATTCCCAACAACAAGGTGGTGCAGGCCCTGCTGGAGGACCTCGGCGAGCCCATCCTCTCCAGCACACTCCTGCTCCCCGGACAGGAAGAGGCCCTGACTGAAGGCTGGGAGATCCAGGACCTTCTGGGCAATCAGCTGGACGCAGTTGTGGACTCAGGTTTCTGCGGACCGGATCCAACCACCGTCGTCGACTATTCAAGCGGTGTGGCCGAAGTTGTCCGCGTCGGCACCGGGGACCCGTCCAGGTTCGAATAGGACCCTGCTGCGCGGCAGTGTCATGGTGTGGACGGCCGGTTTCGTGCCCCGCTGTTGACACCGGCTCAGGCGTGCCGAAAGGGTGAACCCACTTGATTGGGGGGAATGCGTCACCACTCGCGCACTCTGAGACGGGAAACCACAAATGAACAAGGGAAAACTGACAGTAACGACGGCGATACTGGGCGGACTGATCCTCTCCGGCTGCAGCGGCGGGGCCGGATTGGCAGGCGGTCCACCGGATCCGGGAGCAGAACCTGCTGCTTTGGAACAGGCCGGCAACAAGAAGGACCATGGTCCCGGGAAGCCACGTCCGGACAAACCGCAGGCGGCCAAGAACATCATCCTGATGGTCGGTGACGGCATGGGCACGGCCCAGCGCAATGCCATCCGGCTCTCCCACGTGGGACTCACCGGCGAACTGGTGATGGATTCGCTCCCCGAGCTGGGGCTGGTGCACACCAATTCAGCGGATCCGGAAACGTTCGTCACCGACTCCGCAGCAGCGGCCACCACCATGTCCACCGGAGTGAAGACCTACAACGGTGCCATCGGCGTCGACCTTAACGGGGTTCCGGTGCCCACGGCCCTGGAGATCGCCACTGCCCTCGGCAAATCCACGGGGCTGGTGACCACCGCGCAGGTCACGGACGCCACGCCGGCCGCGTTTGGTTCGCACGTCGCAGACCGCGGGGAGCAAAGCGAGATCGCACGGCAGTTCCTCGAATCCAGCCGGCCCGATCTTATTCTCGGCGGCGGCGAAGACCACTGGTATCCGGTGGGAAATCCGGGGAAGTATCCGGACAATCCGCCCGAGGATCCTTCGGAAGAGAGCACCGGAACCGTCAATTTGGTGGAGCAGGCGCAGGCAGACGGTTACGAATATGTCTGGGACGAAGCCGGACTCCTGCAGGCACAGGGACCCAAGGTCCTGGGCCTCTTCGCCAATGAGGAAATGTTCCAGTACGGAGACGATGTCGAGGAGGTCTACGAACCGAACGTTCCATTGACCACGATGACTCAGAAGGCTCTTGAGCTGCTCTCCTCCCCCGCATCGCAGGCACGCCACGGCGGTGGGCACGGTGGCGGACCCGGTGGCGGCGGCACCGAGGGTGAAGGATTCTTTCTCCTTGTCGAGGACGAAGGCATCGACTCGATGTCCCACGTCAACGATGCGGCCCTGACGATCAAGGCAGGCATAGCGTTTGAACAGTCCGTAGCTGTCGCCCGGGACTTCGCTGAAGCTGACGGGAATACCCTGCTGATCGTGGTCGGTGACCATCAGACCGGCGGCATGACGATCGAGGCCTTCAACGACACTGAAGACGAGTCCGGGGTTGGCATCTCAGCCGAAGACGGTCCGCTTCCGGTTGCGAATTCGGACCAGGTCTTTTCCGTGGACTGGACTACCGACGGGCACACTGCCCTGGACGTTCCGCTGACCGCCATGGGTCCGGGTTCGGAGAAACTGGGCGGGTTCTACGAGGACACGCACATTTTCGACGTGATGGTTGAGCAGATGCGCGCCGGGGTCCAGCGTTCCGGGCTGGACCTGCAGTCGCACCGCGGCGGACGCGGTGAGTATACGGAGGAGTCGCTGGCAGCCTTCCGGCATTCGCTTGAGCTTGGCGTGAGCACACTGGAACTGGACACCCACCTGAGTGAGGACGGCGCCGTCGTCGTCTGGCATGACGACGTCATCCTGGACACCAAGTGCCGGGATACCGAACCGGCGGCTGCCAACGATCCGGACTTCCCCTACGTTGGCGACAGGGTCACTGAGCTCACCCTGGCGCAGCTGAAGACCCTCGACTGCGGCTTTACGCAGCTGCCGGGATTCCCCGAACAGCAGGTTGTGGAGGGAAACAGGATTGCCGAGCTGAAGGACGTATTCGCCCTGGCCCGTGAGCTGCGGGCGCGGTCTGTCGGCTTCAATATCGAGACCAAGGTCGAGGAGGGCCGGGCCGGCGGTCCCGGGATGGAAGCACTGACCCGGGCAGTTGTCCGTGAAGTTCGGCGGTCCGGTATGGCGGACCGTGTGACCATCCAGTCCTTCGACTGGTCGGCCCTGAACCTGGTGGGCCGTCTGGCTCCGCGGCTGGATCGGGTGGCTCTGGTAGCCGACCCGGCCACCCTGGAAATCGGCCAGCCGGGTGCTGCTCCGATCCTGGGCGGCATCGACATTGACGATTACGACGGGTCAGCGGTGAAGGCTGCCGCAGCTCAGGGGTATGACGTGATCTCTCCCATCTACACCTCCGTTACCCGGCAGATGGTTGCCGAGGCGCGGAAGGCCGGACTGAAGATCGTTCCCTGGACGGTCAATGAGCCGGCCACGATGAATTACCTCATCGACCTTGGTGTTGACGGCATCATTACCGACTACCCCACCCGGCTCCGGCTCGTTATGGAGCAGCGCGGGATTCCGCTCCCCCGGGCTTACAGGGGTTCGTGACGGTCCGCTTCCACTGACCGGGAGTTTTCCGGTCCGGACGACGACGGCGCCTTCCGCACCCTGCGGAAGGCGCCGTCGTCGTTGTGCTTGGAGCCTTAGTGCTTGGAGCCTTAGTGCTTGGAGCCTTCTAGACTTGAGAGCGACCCGTCCGCACCATCGAAGAAGTTCTGAATGTCCCGAGGGAAGCATCATCCGCCGCGTCCGAAACCTGCCAACAGTGAAGATTTCCTGATTGCAGCGGATTTGAAGAAAGAACGCGGCTGGACTGAAACACAGATTAAAACGTTTTTGCCGGAACCTGACCGTACTGCCCGGAATCCGTTTTCCCGCAAAGCCGCTCCGATGAAGCTCTATTCCCGGAAACGTGTTGAAGCTGTTGAAGCCACTGATGAATTCCGGAAGGCCCGTGAAGCCTCGCGCAAGCGCCAGCTTGCTGCCCGGGAGCGTGCTCTTGCCAAGAAAAAAGAAGCTGTTGCTGCTGCCCAGGCATTGGAGCTGCGGATAGTTCCTGAGCCATGGGATGAGGTTCAGCAGAAAGCCCTGGATCATTACAATTCCCGGTTGCGCCGCAGCCAGTCTCCTGCCGGTCCGAGGACTTCGCAGGCCCGGCGTGACCGGATGACTGTGAATTACCTTCGGCACAAACAGACTTCCTATGAAGAGGAGCTCAAGGAATTCAAGGGTGTGGTTGGTGTTGGTGAAGCGTATTTGATTGTGCGGAACCGCATTCTGGATTTGATTGCCGAGACCTATCCGCCTTTGCGTGCTGAATGTGAGCGTCAGAAGTTCGATGCTCCGGAGCTGCCTGACGGGGTTGTCCTTTAGGTTTGCAGTCGCCCCGGGAAAATCGTTTGTGGGCAGGCAGCCGGTGGTGGCTCGGGGCATGGAGTTCTGCGGCTCAGCGTCCGCCCGGCCCGTGTACCGGCACCTAAGCAGTTCTGTTTCCGGGCAAATTCTGTCAGCAGCCTCCGCTAAGGCGGCCGCTACCGTCCACTCACGGCCCGACACCGTTCTTTTCTCAGTGCTCACGCAGGCCGGTTCACCTCCCGTAGCCTGTGTCGACCGCGCCAGTAAAAGCGGGTAACTGACCGGTAATTGGTGGTCCTGAAAAGGGCTGTTTTTGGGCTCGGAATGTCAGTGGCAGCTGAAAGAGTTAGGGGTATGAACCGTTCCTCGGGCACCGCGTTCTCCCAGTCAACTGACCGGGATCGGAGCGGTGTGCCGGGTGCTGGGCCGGGGGTGGAAGCGGGTGTTGAATCAGGGGTTGAACCGGATGCCGAGTCCTCTGTCTTGCCGGGTTCCGGCGCCTCGCCTGGGCCTCATCCTGGAAGCCAGTCTGGGCCGCAACCCGGGAACCCCTCTGGCCCGCAACCCGGGAACCAGTCTGGCCCGCATCCCGGGTTTTCGCGCGGACCGGGACCTGCCGGCTCGTCTGGGCCTCATTCCGGGAACCCGTCCGGGCCTCATTCCGGTTTTTCGCGCGGACCGGGGCCCGCCGGCTCGTCTGGGCCTCACCCCGGGAACCAGTCTGGGCCGAATCCCGGGTTTTCGCGCGGACCGGGACCCGCCGACTCGTCTGGCTCGCATTCCAGGTTTGGTGTTCCTTCCGGTGCAGTGTTCTGTGCCGATCCTGCCTTGGCTGCTGACACCCCGGTGGAAGCGCTTCCTGAGGGATTTGCTGGCAGTTTGTCGTTTCATGGCGCCGAGTCCTTGGGCTATGACGAAACCGTGTCTGCTCTGCAGCGTCTGGGGATGCTGGTCTCCTGGGCGCAGGCTCAGCAGGCACGTGTTGCCGCCCGGTTGGAGGTTCTCTTCGCCCGGGACATCGCCGATGCCTCAGGAAGGGAAGAACCAGCACTGGCCATGAGCCTTGCGGCAGCGGAAGCATCGGCTGTCTTGAACATCCCGCATATGACCGCGATGCAGCTCATCAGTGAATCCTCCCGCCTCTGCGCCGACGCCCCGGAGACTCTGACCCGTCTGGCAGAGGGGAAGATCGCACTCCAGCACGCCCGGATCATCCTCGAGGAAACCCATAACCTCCCTACAGACGTCTTGGGGGTCCCGGAAGGTGAGTCCGGGCCAGGTGCCGCCGACGACCGGGCGGGGGCAGATGCCGGTGGCAACCAGTCAGATGCGGGCCAGCTGGACCTCGGACTCAATATGGGACCCGGCGGTGGAGTTGGCGAGGGAAATGGGGACGGGGCTGACGAGGGAAATGAGGACAGGGCTTCGGGATCAGCCTCCAATGGAACAGCGTCGGTCGACGGGGCCGGAACCGGAGGTGCCCTGGCAGGTGCCGATTCACTGACTGTGCGTGGCGCGTTCGAACGCGACCTGCTCACCGAGGCTGAGGGCAGGACTGCTGCCGGGTTCGGCCGTCGGGCCCGAAGGCTCCGGGAGTCCCGGTTCCCGGATCTGATTCCGGTCCGGCACCGTGAGGCGAAGGACAAACGCCGGGTGATGTTCCAGCCCCTGCCCGACGGGATGTCCTGCCTGAGCGCGATCATCGCTGCGGAGAAGGGCCAGGCCATGTTCGCAGCCCTCACCAGTGCCGCCAAAGCCGGCAAACGAGCCGGCGACCCGCGAACCATGGACCAGCTCCGCGCCGACGCCCTCACCGAACTGCTCCTCGAAGGCGAACCAGTACCCACAACCACGGGCCCTGGTTCTGGTCCGGGTACTGCAGCGAGCAGTCAGGACGAGTCTGGCACCGGCACTCCCGCCAGCGATCGCTGCGACTGCCGCGGTGCCACTTCCACTGGCACTGCCACTTTCCCCGGCTCAAGCACCGGCGGTCACACTGGCACTGGCACTCGCACTGGCACCGGCCATGGCGATGGCCGCGGCCGCGGCCGCGGCTCCCGCGGTGCCGCTTTCTCTGACACAGGCACCGGCACTGGTGTTGGTGTTGGTACCGTGGGCGGCACCGCACGGGTGAAGCCCCTAGACACTCCTACCGAGGTCGGAAGCGAGACTGCGACCGGGACCGGAACTGAGACTGAGACCGGTCCCGTTCCCGATTCCAGTGGACCGCTGGCCTCCACCCCTCGTACGAACCCGGAACCGAAACGG
The DNA here is from genome assembly GCF_049311025.1 of Arthrobacter sp. 3Tela_A. Classification (NCBI taxonomy): domain Bacteria; kingdom Bacillati; phylum Actinomycetota; class Actinomycetes; order Micrococcales; family Micrococcaceae; genus Arthrobacter; species Arthrobacter sp. 3Tela_A. Next base: position 26,665 of record NZ_JAXIOM010000029.1, on the reverse strand, counting down.
CCACGCCGGGCCGAACGGCACCGGAACCGGAACCGGTCCAAAGTCCGCACCGAAGTCATGGTCCTGATCAACGCTGACACCCTGGCCGGACTCGACGAGAACCCTGCTGAACTCAACGGCTACGGACCAATCAGTGCCGACACCGCACGGACCATGATCCTCGAGGCCCTGCACTGGACACCCCTGCTCCAAGACCCGGCCACCGGTGAAATCCTCAACGTGGGTCGAACACGCCGTATCCCCGCAGGACTCAAACGCTGGCTCCAAGCCCGGGACGGAACCTGCCGCTTCCCCGGCTGCTCAGTCAGCGTCACCCATGCCGAGATCGACCACACCATGCCCTTCTCCCACGGCGGACCAACAGACCATACAAATTTGGAACACCTCTGCCCCAAACACCACCGCTTCAAAACCCTCGGCCACTGGAAAGCCCGCCAACCCGAACCCGGAACCATCGAATGGGAGTCACCGACGGGACGTACCTACACAACTGACGCTGCCCTGGATTACATGCCACGGGCCAACAGCGCGAGATTCCAGGAGAGAGCTCAGAACGGCCCCGCCGGAGGCGGCTCCGATTCGGGCGGCTGGTACGGATTGGGGGACGTCGCTGCCGGCGGCGTCAGGGCCCGGGGTGTGGGTGGGGGTAGAGATGGTACAGACAGATCCCGCACGGCCCGACAATCCGATGACGCCGACTCCCTGGCCAACGACCCGCCGCCCTTCTGATCTCTGGTCAGTCAGTGGCCAGGCACCGTGCCGGGCTTGTGTGCATGCCGGAGCCACACATCGTGCTGGGCTAGTGGACAACCGGAGCCACACGTCGTGCCGGGCTTCTGAATCGCCGGGCCAAGCATCTTTCCGGCTCTCGGCCGTCGTGTGCCCACAACCGTTCCGCACCAACGCCATGGAACCCCTCAGCGGCACAAACATCCGCCCTCAACGTCTGGCCTGTCACCAGAGCAATCGTCCCTGTTTACCGTCCGAACAGCTTCGCCAGCCAGCCCGCACTCTCGGCCTTGGGGGCAGGTGCCTTGCGGTCACAGGTGCAGCGGTCCGACTTCGGAATGTTCCGCATGACGTCCTGCACATGGTTTCCACAACCTGCCCAGGTCGACTTTCCGCAGCTACGGCATTTCACGGCACGGCACATGGTTTTTCTCCTCGTATGGGTCGACTGCCGGATCTTTACCCGGCAACGCACCCATCATCCGCCATACCCCTAGGGGTATGCAAATTACCCACCGGGGTATACCATTGAGGGAATCGTGCCGGCATCGGCACACCGCGGCACAGGAGAAACCATGCAGCTCGACAGCGAAGACACGACGCCGATCATCAACCGCCTCAAGCGCGCCCAGGGACAGCTCGCAGCCGTCACACGGATGCTTGAAGAAGGACGGGACTGCAAGGACATCGTCACGCAGCTCTCTGCCGTATCCAAAGCGATTGACCGGGCAGGATTCGCAATCATCGCTTCCGGACTCGAACAGTGCCTCACAAGCGAAGACCCCACCCTGGACCGCAAAGAGATGGAAAAGCTGTTTATGTCCCTCGCCTAGAGCGAATAACGACGGCGGCGGGGGCACCAAGGGCGATATGCACCTCGGTGACCCCGGTTCCGCACAGATCCCGCGCCGGCATCCGCCAGCTCAGCTAGAAGATCACCACAAACCTCATCAACGCGTCATAGAGCTTCGAACTCATCGGCTCATCGGGACCCATCCCCTGACGGTCCCGAAGAGCCACATCCGGATGGTCAGTAATGATGCCGTCAACACCATCCCGCAGCATGCCCCGGATGGCATCGGAACCATTCACAGTCCACACATAGACGTCTTTGCCGTCCGCCCAGGCAGATTCACGAACCGCATCGGTATACGAGGCTTCCTCCACAACAATGAAGTCCGCGGTAGTCTGCGGAGCTGCGACACCGGCCACCGCAAGGGTCAGACCCACATACAGCTCAGGGCGCAAGCGCTTCAGTTCCTCAGCCTTCTCCTGGCTCAGCGAGTGGTAGATGTTCTCGTGCAGAGCGTCCAGCGATTCAAGCTCGGCAACCAGGCGTTCAACATAGTCGTCAGTTTCACCGCCGTGCAGCTTCAGCTCAATCAGCAGCGGCTCACCAATCTCCTGCGCAGCAAGAATGTAGTCCCGCAGCGACGGAATCGAATCGGTGTGGCCAAACTGGTCATGAACAGTCACGGACGTGAGCTCGGCAAGGGTCAGATCCCCAACGGCCTCATTCCGGCCGGCCAACCGCTGCAAATTCGCATCATGCATCACAACGAACTCACCATCCGAGCTCTGCATAACGTCCATTTCCACCAGATCGGCCCCAACCGCTTCGGCAGCACGCAATCCGGAAACCGTGTTCTCCACTCCCCCGCCGCTGAATCCGCGGTGCCCCAAAACCAGCGCTTCGGGAACGTTGCGCAGCCCTTCCATCACGGGAAGATTCAGGACACCCAGAATCAGGGCAGGTACGACGGCGACAGCCGCCACCGCGGCACGCCCAGGATTTCTCCGCCGTCCGCGCAAGCGGCTGCGATCGCCGCTCCTGTTGTAGACCGCACCTCTTCCACTGTCGGACAAAACGGCAGTCAACTGCACATCCGAAGGAAACAGAGGCACGCTTCGCTCAGTCAGCTCGAGGAGCATACCCGCAACAAAGAGAACAAAACTGCCGGCAATCACCACCCCGGCAACCTGGGCAGCACCAAGGCTGAAAGCGGCAACTCCGGCAGCGGCCCGAGGTAACACCAGATCGGCAGCAAGGGTCGGAAGCAGCGTCAGGAACACCAGGAGAGCACCCGCGAGCAGGCCGGCCAGAACCGCTGCGGCACCGCCCACCAGCAGTGCCGGCGTCGTCCGCCCGGTCACCCGCCAGCTCAGACGCATCGCCCTGCCGCCGGGAACACCACCCACGGCAAACAACGGAACCGCCAGGGAATAGCGCAGCGCAAGGGTTCCGACCACAACAAGGAAGGACACGTAGGTAAGCGTCCCCGGCATCGACTTGAGCATCTCCCCGGACACGAAGTTGGGGATGGAGATTGAATGAGTCAGGACCGAAAAGAAACCCGCCTGAGTCAGAGGTACGGCCAGGAACAGGTACGCACCGAGAGGCAGCGAACCCGGACGCAGCAGCCGGCCTATCAGGGGCCGGCAAATCCGCAGGAGCACGGCAGGACGCAGGCTCCCCCCGGCACGGACCTGTGCAGCGGCAACCACCAGCACACCTAGCTGCAGCGAAACCGTCAACAGGGCCAGCACACACAGACCCACAAGCCAGGCCAGCGAAACCCGGTTCCCAAGCATCTCCGAAATCCCGGCCGAGTTCACGGCCTGGGCACCTGTGGATGCAAGAGCCTGTGTGAACATCCAGTGGATCAGCGGGGAAACCAGCAGCAGTGGCAGCGCCTGGGTGGCTGCATAGACGGCGACCAGCCGCCAGCCGCCCAGCTTCAGCAGGTCCCGTCCGGCTCGCAGAAGACCGGGCAGGAGCGAACGGAAGGCGAGAGCAGGAGGGAGCTCCTGCCGTCTTCCGCGCCGGGACTCGCTACTGGGCGGAGTGGTGCCCTCCGGCAGGATGGAGGCCTGCAGACTATTCGGCATGGACACTGCTCCCGGCAAAACTCAGATTCAAAACCAGACGCAACGGATTATTTCCCGGCACGGTTGCGGACCTTCCGGTAAGGGTGGGTATCAACTTTGGTGGTGAGATCCGTAATCACGTCCTCATAGGAGCGGTTACGCCGGGCCGCAGCCATCATGCCCTTGGTGGTCTTCGCCGCGCTGCGCAGGTTCATTGGCCGGCCGGCTACGCCATAAAGAAGCAGGGCCCAGTCCGGAAGCAGTGAAAGGATGCCGTCCTGGATGACGATTCCGGTCCAGACCTTAACCGGGTTACCCCGCAGGGAGGGCTTGCGGATTGCCTGGCTGACCTCCGCAGCAGGCAGGCACAGGGCCAGCCAGTGCCGCTGGTCATCGATGTATTTCTCCAGCTCGACGTAGGTTGCCGGCAGCCGCGCCGGATCGATCCCCACCAGTTCGGCGGCGATATGCTGCTCCACAACGAACTGGTCCTGCTCCTGAACTGAAAGCTTTGGGCCGAACGCATCGGCAGCCCGCAGAACTGCATACACCAGGGTGTTGTGGGTCCAGTCCATCCAGTCCGCAGTCTCGGCGCGGAGAGTCTCTCCGGTGACCGGATCCTGCCAGTTCGCATGCTTGTGCATTCCACGAACAGACCGCGCAGCGGCGTCGGCGTGGGCCTTGTCCCCAAAAATGGTGGTGTCGATGTACTGTCCCGTGCGCTCGCCCCGGGCCACAGGATCCTGGCCTGCGGCACTGACCGCAGTGAACAGCCTCATCATGCTGGGATTCAGCGCCTGCAGCAGGAGGGCAGCGATCCCGCCCAGTTTGGACGACGGATCTGAGTACAGCCGCCAGCTGATGCTATCCGGACCGAAGTATCCGAAGTCCTGGCGGGGCTGGTCAGTGGGCCGGGCTGTCTGTGTCACTTTGGCTCCTCACGCAACGGTCGGCCGGTATTTGGTGGCCAGTCAAACTTGGACAGTATCCAAGTTGCGTTGAGTATATAAGCTGCGTCACTTCCGGTGCGTCATGATGGCGACACAATCGTCAGACCCGCGGAAACGGGCCGGACACTACTGTCGGCTAAAGGCCTCCGCCTTCTTCGTAGGTCCGGCCACCAGGAGTTCGTCGCCCTCCTCGATCAGCAGATCGGGTTCGGCGAACTGCCACTCGCCGTCGGACTTGCGGACAGCAACAATTACGACGCCGTACCGCCGCCGTACCTGGGCCTCATAGATGGTGGAGCCGGCCAGAAACTGCCGCGGCGACGTCTCGATGACGGCAAAATTGCCGCCCAGCGGGATGTAGTCCAGCATGCTTCCCTGCACCAGATGCGCCACCCGGCGGCCCATATCCTTTTCCGGGAAGATGACGTGGTTGACGCCGAGCTGATGCAGCACCGTGCCGTGTGCTTCGCTGACGGCTTCCGCCCAAATCTGCGGCACGCCGAACCGCAGCAGCAGGGAGACGATGAGGATGCTGGCACCGATATCCTGCCCGATAGCCACCACAACCCGGTTGAATTCAGGAATCGAGAGCTGCCGGAGAACATCCTCCTGCGTGGCATCGGCCATCACCAGGTAGGTCAGCCGCCCGTCCAGGCTCTGCACCACCTGCTGTTCCCCGTCGACCCCCAGCACGTCGATACCGCTGGCCATGAGTTCCAGGGCGAGTGACTGGCCAAACCGGCCCAGGCCAATCACCGCCACGGCATCGGATTCGCTGATCCGCGCTGATTCCCTGCCGGAGAAAACACTGAGCCTAGCCAATGATCGGCCTTTCCTCGGGAAGTCTGTACTTGAGCCTGCGCTCCTGGAGAGCCAGGGCGGAAGCAAGCAGAATGGGCCCAAGCCTGCCTGTGAACATGAGTACCACCAGGATCAGCTCCCCAGCTACCGGCAGAGCCGAAGAAACCCCTGTGGAGAGCCCGACTGTGCCGAACGCGGAGACGGTCTCGAACAGCAGGCGGTCCATGGGGTAATCCGTCATGGCCATCAGTGCCGCGGTGGCGGAGACGATCAGTCCTGCGGCGACCAGCACCACCACCAGTGCCTGCCGGGCGGTGTAGGCAGGAAGCGTCTTGCCCAGCGCCGTCACCTCCGGGTTGCCGCGGGCTTCAGCGACAACGGCGAAAAACAGCACCGCGAAGGTTGTCACCTTGATTCCCCCGCCGGTTCCGGCCGGCGCAGCACCAACGAACATCAGGACATCCATGCCCAGCCAGGACAACGGGTCCATTTGGGATACGTCCAGGGAACTGAAACCTGCGGTTCGGGTCTGGACCGACATAAAGAACGCCGCCAAAATGCGTTCCGGTCCGGACAGTGCCCCCAGCGTCTGTGGATTGCTCCATTCGCACAGGGCAATGAAGACGGTGCCGGCCGGGAGGAGGATCAGGGTCCCCCACAGGACCAGCCTGGTGTTGACGCTCCACCGGAGCGGTTTCCCCCAGGCACGGCGCAGCTGAATAAGCACTGGAAAACCCAGCCCGCCGATGATCACCGCTGCGGCCAGGGGAAGGCAGATCAGCGGATCGGACGCATAATCCTCGAAGTTGCGGGGGAAGAGTGAAAAACCGGCATTGTTAAACGCCGAGACGGCATGGAAAACCCCCAGCCACAGAGCTTCCCCCGGGTCCTTTCCGTAACCGAGCCAAAACCGGAGCGCCAAAGCGAGGGCTACCATCGCTTCGGTGGCGAGTGAGATCCGCACCACGCCGGCAATCACCCGCGGGGTTCCGTTCAGGTCCTGGCTTCGGTTCTCCGCAATCGCCTGCAGCCGCGACCGGAAGCTGAACCGGCCTATGACCGCCAGGCCCACAAGGGAGGCGAACGTCATGACGCCCAGCCCGCCGATTTGGATGAGCACGAGAATCACCACGTGCCCGAACGTGGACCAGTAGATGTGGGTCTCCACCACTGACAGGCCCGTTACGCACAGGGCTGAGACCGCGGTGAACAGTGCATCAGTGAAGGAGGCACTGCCGGCAACGGCATCCGAGGCAGGCAGCATCAGCAGTCCCGTTCCGCAGAGGGCCGCGGCTACGAAACCGAGGAAGACCACCTGTGAAGGACGCGAGACCCGTCCGCGGCGTCCCGGCCCGGTACGCTCAGGCACACATCGACAGTACGCCGGGGCTTCATTCCCGGTCACCGCTTCGGCTGCGGAAAGGCCGCTGCCGCCGCGATCAGCGGGATCCCTGAGCTCTTCCCCTGCCTGGCTGCACTGCCGGACTGGCCCACAGCGCCACATGGACCCTGGTACCGCGCCGAACCAGACCACGCGGGCCTGCTGCAGCCATCATGGCCTCTGTCGCTTCCGCGCTGGCCGCGAACCGCTGCAGGGAAAGGGCAGCCGGTGCCGCGCGTGCTCCCTGCAGCGTGGTGGCCCACCACAGTCCGGTCAGCGGAGTCCCGGGAAAGGGAACCTGCACCAGTTCCGCGGCTTCAAGTTCCCGGCGGACTACGTGTGCCACGGCCAGCATGATTCCCTCCCCCGCTCTCACCGCCGCCAAGGACGCCGCTTCACTGTCCAGCTGGACCAGCTCCGGCATCACCGGAAGCCTGGCCATCCAGCGCTGCTCTTCCCCGGTGGTTTCGGACAGCGGTCCGGTAAACCAACGCTGCGAAAGCACAGCAGCGGGGTGCCGCCCGGCCCGGTGCACGGCTAGCGGATGGCCGGGATGCGCCACAAGAACGCGGTGGTAGCGCAGGAACGGTACCGCCTGCATCCCGGAACCGGCGGGGCGTGCCCCCAGCGCGACGTCGTAGGCACGTTCTTTCAGGAGGGCGCCGGAGTCGGCGGCAGAATCAACGACGACGCGCGGGGCCGGCCCGGGCGCGCGCCGGGCAAAGGCCTCAAGCAGCCGTCCGGCAGCATGTTCGGCAAATGCCGGCGTAGCCAGCACCCGCAGCTCATCACCCGCCCGCGATGCCAGGGCCACTTCCCGGCGGGACTGTTCCACCAGGCCGACGATTTCCTGGGCATACGCGGCAAGGGCCCGGCCGCCGGCGGTGAGCGCGATGCCGCTGCCGGACCGGACCACCAGTGCGTCGCCCAGGTCTCCGCGCAGTGAGGCAAGTGCACCGGAGACCGCCGGTTCGCTGACTCCGAGCTCCTTCGCGGCCTCCCGAACCGAGCCCAGACGTGCCACCAGCGCAAAGGTGCGCAGCTGGCTCAGCGTCATCGGCACGGCATCATAACCTTTCGCTTAGGTGGATATTGACACCTCCGGAAGCCGACGGCAACCTTAGCCAGACCAGCCTGCTGCAGGTTCGCCGCGAGGTGAGCTGCACCGGGCGCAGCATCGGTTATCAAAGGGGATATCGTGCAGATACCCGCTCCATTTGACTACGCCCGCGCCACCGACGTGGCAGACGCCGTCGCACTGCTGGACCGCTATGGCCCGGAGTCGCGGATTGTGGCCGGAGGCCACAGCCTGCTGCCCATGATGAAACTGCGTCTGGCCCGGCCCGAATGGCTCATCGACATCAATGACCTGTTCGAACTGGACTACATCGTGAGGGAAGGGCAGTGGCTAAGGGTTGGAGCCCTGACCCGCCACAACACGCTCCTGGACTCCCCGGCTGCTGCGGAGCTCTTTCCGATCATCGCGGAGGCAGAGCGCACTATTGCGGATCCGGTGGTCCGAAACCGGGGCACGATCGGCGGTTCACTTTGCCAGGCGGACCCGGCGGAGGACCTCTCCACGGTCTGCTCAGTGCTTCGGGCGGAGGTGGTGCTGCGCGGCCCGGGAGGAAGCCGCACCCTGTCCATGCCGGAATTCCACCGCGGCCCGTATGAAACCGCTGCCGCCCCCAACGAAGTTCTCTGCGAAGTTCGTTTCCCAATCCTCCCGCGGCAGGGCAGCTCCTACGAGAAGGTTGAACGGCGGGTGGGTGACTGGGCAATCACCGCAGCCGGGGCCGCGGTGTCGCTCTCACCCGACGGGTCCGTGAGCCAGGCCTCCATCGGACTGACCGCTGTAGGGCTGGACGGCACGGCGGCAGAAGCCGAGGCTGTCCTGACCGGACAGCGTCCCGAACCCGGTCTGATTGCGGAGGCCGCCCGGCTGGCTGCCGAGGCCTGCAACCCCGTGGCAGACCAACGCGGGCCCGCTGACTACAAACGCCACCTTGCCCGTGAACTCACCACCCGCGTGCTCACGCGCTCCTGCGAACGCGCCGCACTCCAGGAGGACTAGGCCAATGGAAATCAACCTCACCATCAACGACGCCGATGTGAGCAGTGACGTCGAACCCCGTGTGCTGCTGGTCCACTATCTCCGTGAGCAGCTGGGCATGACAGGCACGCACTGGGGCTGCGACACCACCAACTGCGGCGCCTGCGTGGTCCTGATGGACGGTGAACCGGTGAAGTCCTGCACAGTCCTGGCTGTCATGGCAGACGGACACACGATCCGCACGGTTGAAGGCCTGGAAGTGGACGGCCGGCTTGATCCGGTGCAGCAGGGCTTTATGGCTGAACACGGACTCCAGTGCGGATTCTGCACACCCGGCATGATGCTGACCGCCAGGGCCCTCCTGGACCGGGATCCCGATCCGAAGCCGGACGAAATCCGCGAGGCCATCTCCGGACAGATCTGCCGGTGCACCGGCTACGCGACAATCGTCCGCTCCATCCGGTGGGCCGCTGAACACCCGGCCGCTTCTGCCCTCGGGGTGGATGAAGGTTCCGGCGAATTGACTACCAGCGGCAATTACGACGGCGAGTTCGCCAACGACGTCGATATCCGTGACATTCCCCAAACTGCCGAGCGCGTCACCTCTTCGGAGGAAGGAAGCACACCATGACCACCGTGGAACGCGAAGCGAACCCAGCCGCGGACAGTCCGGACCGCCCCATCGGCTTTGGCCGGATGCAGCGGAAGGAGGATCCGCGCTTCGTCCGGGGCAAGGGACGCTACGTCGACGACATCACCCTTCCCGGTATGCTGCACGGTGCGATCCTGCGCTCTCCCCTCGCCCACGCAAGGATCGTGTCCATCGATCCCTCCGAAGCGCTGGCTCACCCCAAAGTCCGGGCAGTGATCACCGGAGCCGACCTTGAAGGGCTGAACCTGGCCTGGGCCCCGACGCTCTCCGCGGACGTCCAGGCAGTGCTCGCCACTGACAAGGTCCGGTTCCAGGGCCAGGAGGTGGCCTTTGTTGTCGCCGAAGACCGGTACGCCGCCCGCGATGCACTGGAACTGATTGAAGTCGAATATGAGCAGCTCCCGGTGGTCATTGACGCCCGGCGTGCCCTGGATGAGGACGCCGCCGTAGTCCGGGACGAGATGCCCGGCCGAACCGATAACCACATCTTTGACTGGGAAGCAGGGGATGCTGCCGAGACCGATGCGGTGTTTGCCCGCGCAGATGTTGTGGTGGAGCAGGAGATCATTTATCCGCGCGTCCACCCGGCACCCATGGAGACCTGCGGAGCCATCGCGGACTTCGACCCGGTGGACGGCAAGCTCACCCTGTATGAGACCTCGCAGGCCCCGCATGCCCACCGGACAATTTTCGCCATGGTCGCCGGGATCCCTGAACACAAGATCCGGGTGATTTCACCGGATATCGGCGGCGGATTCGGCAACAAGGTGGGCATCTACCCCGGCTACATCCTGGCCGTGGTCGGTTCGATCGTCACCGGAAAACCGGTGAAGTGGATGGAGGACCGTTCAGAGAACCTCATGTCCACGTCCTTCGCCAGGGACTACATCATGCACGGCGGCATCGCCGCCACCGCAGACGGCAGGATCCTGGGACTGCGCACCAGTGTGCTGGCCGATCACGGCGCATTCAACGCCACCGCCCAGCCCACCAAGTACCCGGCCGGCTTCTTCCACATTTTCACCGGCAGCTACGATCTGGAGGCTGCGCACTGCAAGGTCACCGGTGTCTACACCAACAAGGCGCCCGGCGGAGTGGCTTATGCCTGCTCCTTCCGGGTGACGGAAGCCGTGTACCTGGTGGAACGGCTGGTGGACATCCTGGCCCAGCGGCTGGACATGGACCCGGCGGAACTCCGGCGCAAGAACTTCATCCAGCCGGACCAGTTCCCCTACGCCAACAAGACCGGATGGGAGTACGACTCCGGGAACTACGAGCCGGCCCTGGCCAAAGCGCTGGACATGGCCGGTTACGGGGAGCTCCGCCGCGAACAGGCAGCCAAGCGCGAACGCGGGGAGCTTATGGGCATAGGCATTGCCTTCTTCACCGAAACCGTCGGCGCAGGCCCACGGAAGCACATGGACATTGTGGGCCTTGGCATGGCAGACGGCGCCGAGCTGCGCGTTCACCCCACGGGCAAGGCCGTGGTCCGGCTGTCAGTTCAAAGCCAGGGACAGGGACATGAAACCACGTTTGCCCAGATTGTGGCCGAGGAACTGGGAATCCCGCCCGAAGACATCGATGTGGTGCACGGCGACACGGACCAGACCCCCTTCGGCCTGGGCACCTACGGCAGCCGCTCCACTCCGGTCAGCGGCGCAGCCGTCGCCCTGGTGTCCCGCAAGGTCCGGGAGAAGGCGCGGCTGATTGCCGCCGCCATGTTGGAGACCCGCCCGGAAGACCTGGAGTGGGAGAAGGGCCGCTGGTTCGTCAAAGGCGACCCGTCAGCCTCCAAAACAATGTCTGACATCGCGATGGCTGCCCACGGCACCATGGAGCTGCCCGACGGCGTCGACGGCAACCTGGATGCCGAAGTCACGTACGACCCGCCCAACCTGACCTTCCCCTTCGGCGCCTACATTTGCGTGGTGGATGTGGACCCCGGTACCGGGCGTGTGAAGGTACGCCGGTTCATCGCCGTCGACGACTGCGGCACCCGGATCAACCCGATGATCATCGAGGGACAGCTGCACGGAGGGCTTGCCGACGGTGTGGGCATGGCCTTGATGGAGTTCATTGAGTTCGACGCCGAAGGCAACAATCTGGGCGGATCGCTGATGGACTACCTCATTCCCACCGCCATGGAAGTGCCGGACTGGGAAAGCGGGCACACCGTCACCCCGTCGCCGCACCATCCAATCGGCGCCAAAGGCGTGGGCGAGTCAGCAACGGTGGGTTCCCCGCCGGCGATCGTAAACGCCGTCGTTGATGCCCTGGCGCCGTTCGGGATCACTCATATGGACATGCCCTGCACACCCGCCCGAGTCTGGGAGGCAATGCAGGGCCGGCCGCAGCCCCCGATCTGAGGATCCCAATGGAAACAATGCCAGCAGACCCGGAGGCCCGCGCCCGGAAGCTCCAGGAGCTTCGCCTTCCTTACGTGCGGGCCACGGTGGTGCGGGCTGAACGGCCCACCAGCGCCCGGCCCGGGGATACTGCCGTGCTGGACGCCGACGGCAGCCTGACGGGGTTTGTGGGCGGGAACTGTGTTCAGGGATCCGTGCGCCGGTACGGCCTGGAGGCTCTGACCGCCGGGGACCCGCTGCTCCTCCGCGTCCTGCCCGGTGAACCGGCCGCAGCGGCCGGCGAGGGTGCGGTTGAAGTCCGGAACCCGTGCCTGAGCGGAGGCGCCGTGGAGATTTTCCTGCAGCCGGTACTCCCGCCGCCCCACATGCTGGTGGTGGGAGAGACGCCCGTGGCCCGTGCCCTCGGTGAACTGGGCGCACCTCTTGGCCTGCAGGTCACCCTGCGCCCTCCCGGTGAAGCTGAACCGTCGGCAGGAGACGCAGCACTAGTGGTGGCTTCCCACGGCACGGGTGAAGAAACCGCTCTGGAAGCTGCGCTCCGGGCAGGGGTGCCGTACGTGGCACTGGTTGCCAGCCGCAAACGGGCTGCGGAGGTGCTGGCGTCCCTCGATGTCGAAGCGGACCAGCGCGGACGGGTCCATTCACCGGCCGGACTGGCTCTCGGCGCCCGGACGCCGGCGGAAACAGCGCTGTCCATCCTGGCTGAGTTCACGGCACTGCGCTCGCAGCAGGCGACTGCAGGCAGCGCAGGGAGTGCAGGCAGCGCAGGGAGTGCAGGCAGCGGAGAGAGCCATCCGGAGGCAGCTGAAAGCCCGGACTCCCCCGGTCAGGCGATTGACCCGGTCTGCGGGATGACGGTTGAGATCAGTGCTGCTGCTCCCCGCGCGGAGTCCGGGGGGATCACGTCATACTTCTGCTGTCCCGGTTGCCGGGCAGCCTTCCTGCGGGACCCGGACCGGTATGCAGCCGCTTCCTGACACCGCGGGCAGCCCTGCCGCCGGACCGTACCCCGACCCGGATGCCCTTGCCAAGGCCTTGGAAGAGCTCGATTACGTCACGGACCCGGGGCTCGCCACTGCGTTGTTCCTTGCCATGGGCCTTCCGCAGCCGATCCTGCTTGAAGGCGAGCCAGGTGTTGGCAAGACTGAAGCCGCCAAGGCACTGGCCCTCCTGCTGGACACTCCGCTCTACCGCCTGCAGTGCTACGAGGGAATCGACGCGGCAGAGGCACTCTACGAATGGAACTATCCCCGGCAGCTGCTGCGCATCCGGGTTGCCGAATCAGGCGGTGCCGGAGTCAGCGAGGAGGACCTGTACTCCCCCGAGTACCTGCTTCGCCGCCCCATCCTCCAGGCCCTGGAACATCCCGGGCCGCGGCCCGCTGTCCTCCTGCTTGATGAAATTGACCGGGCGGACGCTGAGTTTGAGGCGTTCACCTTCGAGCTCCTGGCCGAAGCAGCCCTGAGCATTCCGGAGCTGGGAACCATCCGCGCCCAATTCCCGCCCATCGTCATTCTGACTTCCAACCGCACCCGTGAACTGCACGATGCCCTGACGCGCCGGTGCCTCTACCACTGGATCGATTACCCCGCACCGGAGCGTGTCGCGGAAATCATCCGCCGGAGGGTCCCGGCGTCGTCCCGGCCGCTTGCCCTTGAGGCCGCCGAAGCGCTGCGCCGGGTGCGCAGTCTGGATCTGGCCAAACCACCCGGGATCGCCGAAGCAGTGGACTGGGTTTCCGCCCTGTCACTGCTGGACATTGAGCACCTCAGCGCCGCCAGCATCCAAGGCACGCTGGGTATGGTGCTGAAGAACCGCGAGGATCTGGAGGCCGTGGCTGCACATGGCCCTGCGTGGCTGGCGGGGTCCCCGTGACCGGCCCGGGACCGGGCGCGGCTGTCCTTGAAACGGCCGCTTTTTCTGCCGGGCTGGGCCACGCGCTGCGAAGGGCAGGTGTTGAAGTTCCGCCGGACAAGTCCGCGAATCTGGCCCGGGCACTTGCCCTGGTGCCGCCCTCCTCCCGCAGCCGCCTGTACTGGACCTGCCGCACCGTGCTGCTGCGGGGTGAAGAACAAATCCCGGTGTTCAACGCCGTGTTCTCTGCCCTCTTTGACGGGATGCTGGACCCTGCAGATACCCGCGGCGAGAAGAATGCCCCTCCGCCTGTGGGATCCGAACCTCGGGCCCGGACCGCACCGGAAACCGCCGCCGCCTTGCCTGGCGAACAGAAAGCATCGAGCCTCCAGACGGTCCTTCCCGGTTCCGGAGATGCGTCCGGACAGGACACAGATGCCGTCCTGCTGACTGCTTCTGCGGATGAGTCGCTGCATACCAGGAACTTCGCCGGGCTGACCCGGGAAGAACTGGCGGAGGTCAGTGCGCTGGCACGCAGGATTACGCTGGCCACCCCGCACAGGCTTACCCGCCGCTCACGCCGCAGTCCGCGGGGAGCACAGCTTGACCTGCGCCGTACCACCCGGTCCGGCCTGCGCTCCGGCGGTGCTGCCTACCGGCTTATCAGGGCAGAACGCACGACGGCGGCCCGCAGGCTGGTACTGCTCTGCGATGTGTCCGCCTCCATGTCAGCGCACACGCAGGTCTTCCTCTCCCTGATGCAGGGGGCTGTGGGGACCTCGAATGCGGAGGCCTTTGTGTTCTCCACGGGAATCTCAAGGCTCACCCGCCAGCTGGACGGCCGGAACGCAGACCAGGCGCTGGCAGCGGCCGCCGGCAGCACAGCGCACTGGGACAGCGGAACCCTGCTGGCGCGGTGCCTGCGGACGTTCCTGGATGCGTACGGACGGCGCGGCATGGCCCGGGGCGCCGTCGTCGTCGTCTTTTCTGACGGCTGGACCCAGGACAACCCGGAGGATGTACGCGCCCAGATGGCCCGGCTGCGTCGCCTGGCCTACCGGATTATCTGGGTGAACCCGCGGAAAGCAGCACCGGGTTATGAACCTTTTGCCGGCGGAATGGCAGCTGCGCTGCCGTTCTGCGACGCGTTTACCAGCGGCCACAGTTATGACTCGCTGGCAGAACTCCCTACAGCCCTAGCCGGCACGCACCATCACCCCAGGAGAACAGGATCTGCTCATGGACATTGACAGCACGTTCACAGTCGACGCCCCGCCCGCGGAAGTGTGGGAAGCCGTCATGGACTTCGAGTCGGTAGCCGGTTGTATTCCCGGCGCGCAGATCCTCAACAAACTCAACGATGACGCTTACCAGGTGGGTATGAAGGTCAAGCTCGGACCGGTTTCCCTGCAGTACCGCGGTCAGCTGGACGTGCTGGAACGCGACACGGCTGCGCGCCGGGCCGTCCTGCAGGGAAGCGCCAAGGAAGTCCGGGGCCAGGGAACTGCTCAGGCCACCGTGATCCTAAAACTGGAGGAAGCCGGAGGGGGAACCCAGGGACTGGTCAGCGCTGACATCGGGTTGTCCGGCAAAGCGGCGGCAATGGGCAAGGGTGTGATCGGCAGCGTCACAGAGCAGATGATGGCTGTGTTCGCCGAGAATCTCCAGGCCATGGTCAACGCCCGGTCTGCAGGATCCGGTCCTGCCGGCGATGCGCAGTCCGTTCCGGTTCCGGAGACTGTGTCCGGTGCCGCGCAGACGCCGGTTCCAGGCGGCCCGCACACCGGAGGGTTTTCCGGGGCAGCCGGCTCGGGGACAAGTGAGCCGGACCGCACGGACCTTCCTGCAACTCACCCGGGTCCGGCTGGCCGAACGGTCGGTGCAGGTACGGCGGGCCTGGGCGCGGTGGGTGTGAAGGACCGGGAAGAAACACCGGCCTCTCCGTCCCTGCCCCTGTCCGGCATACAACCTCCGAAACCGGCGGCGGAAGTTCAGGGACTCGACGGGCTGGCGCTGATGCGCGGTGTGGTGGGCGAGCAGCTGCGCCAGCCCGCCGTGCAGCTTTGGCTCTACAGCGCCGTCGCCTTCGCGGCCTACCATCTGGGCAGGCGTGCAGCACGCCGTTCCGCCTAAGCGCGGAACCTGCTGGCCATCGAACAAGGAGCAGCACCGTCATGAACGAGGTCCTGAGCACTCTGCTGGCTGAATGGGAAGCCGGCCGTACCGCTGCCCTGGCCACCGTAGTACGGACCATGGACTCTGCACCGCGGCCTCCGGGAGCACAGATGCTGGTGACTGCTTCAGGCAGCGTCGTCGGCTCGGTCTCCGGCGGGTGTGTGGAGGGTGCCGTGTACGAGCAGGCAATGGAGTGCATGGAAGGTGCCGGGCCGGTGCTTGCCCGCTACGGAGTCAGCGACGATGACGCTTTTGCCGTTGGCCTTACCTGCGGGGGCACTATTGAGGTCTTCATCGAAGCACTTCAACCCGGCGAATCTGCAGTGTTGGGCCCGGCTCTGCGGGGAGTAAGCGACGGTGACCCCGTGGGCATCGCAACCGTTATCGAGCACCCCGATGCCAGTCGACTGGGACGAAAACTCGCGATTCTTCCTTTGCAGACGGGCGGCTCGCTGGGCAGCCTGCGCGCCGACCAGGCAGTGGCGGACGACGCATTGGGCCTGCTGGCCGCCGGGCGCAGCGGCGTGCTGACCTACGGGCCTGAAGGAGAACGGCTGGATACGGGAATGAGCGTCTTCCTGAACGCCTTCGCACCGCTGCCCCGGATGCTGGTCTTTGGTGCCATCGACTTCGCTGCGGCGCTTTCCCGGCTGGGGAAATTCCTCGGCTATCACGTCACCGTCTGCGACGCGCGGCCCGTCTTTGCAACGCGGGCACGTTTCCCGGACGCGGATGAGGTGATTGCCGCGTGGCCGCACCTCTACTACCGGGACCAGCTTCTGGCGGGCAGAGTCGACGCCCATTCCGTGGTCTGTGTGCTGACCCATGATCCGAAGTTCGATGTGCCGCTCCTAGCCGAAGTCCTGGGTGGGCCGCCGGTTGCCTATGTGGGTGCCATGGGTTCCCGGCGAACGCACCGGGACCGAACCGAGCGCCTGCTCGACGCCGGGGTCAGTCCCGAAGCGCTGGCAGCGCTACGAAGCCCGATCGGGCTGGATCTGGGGGCGCGGACACCGGAGGAAACTGCCGTGTCGATCGCGGCAGAGTTCATTGGCGAAGCGTGGGGCGGGACCGGCGTTCCGCTAAGGCTGCTGGCTGAGCGGATTCACCATGACGCAGCTGGTCCGCTTACGGAAGCCGGACTTCAAATGCCAGGTCGCCGTGCCGGATCCCGTTAATCTGCAGCTGCAGCCGGTGTGTGCCCGCATAGTGGCGCCGGGTGGTCATCTGATGAAGGGCGTGCGAGCCGGACAGTGAGCGGGCTTCGCCCGGCTCCAGCTCAAGGACCGTCAGCTTGAAGACCGCCGGAGCCGTTCCGCCGTGTGCCTTGACGTAATCCACCACGTAGTCCACCGCCAGCCGCGCCGCGGCGGTCCCGGTGTTCCTGACCGCGAAGCTGAACTGGAGCTTTCCCGGAAGGGTGATGACGGGTGTCTGGGTGGAAAGGTCCCGGACTTCAACTTCCGCCGGAGCAAAACCAAGCAGTTCGAGAGCACCGGGGTGGGCTTTCTTGATGAGGGTCCGCAGACTGTGACGGACGAGCCGCGCCGTCGTGGGTGCCGGGTCCCCCAGCCAGCGGGCGGCCGTCTGCACGGTGACCTCGGGTGCATGGCGGGAGATGTCGTTCAGGTGGTTGGCTACCGACCGGCGCACGTCTTCACTGGGATCGTCACGGAGGGAGTTCAGGATGGGCAGGGTTGCTCCCGGGTTCTCCAGCAGCCAGGGCACACGGATCGCCCAGGGAAGGTAGGCCCGGGTTCCCTCGCTGGCCAGACGCCGAACCGGTGGATCGGCGTCCTGCGCCCCGGCCGGGCCGCGGGCCAGGGCCCGTACCGGATCCGCCGCCAGAAGCCGGCGGATGGCGAACTCACTGGTCAGGCGGGGCGTGAGTTCGGCGAGCAGGTCAAGGGCGTCGTCGAAATCCGCCGATCGTGAACCGGCCAGGGCCAGTGTGACGGCGGATTCGGTCACCGGCCACATCATCCACCCCTTGAACCCCTGGTCGGCGAGGGCAGTCCGGTAAGCGGCGGCCGCTTCGGAGTAGGCGGGGTATGCGCGGGTCAGTGCCCCGGCCAGAAGGTCAGTCCGGGCGCGCAGCGAAAGCGGCTCAAGCTGCGGCACCGCAGAGAGGAGGTCCGCGAGTCCGGGTGCAGGAGCGGCCGAGGTGAGGCTGCGGTGCAGTCCGGCAACTTCAGCCGGACCCAGCAAATTGTCCATGGCACCCATGCTTTCCCCCCCTGTCATCTGTGCCCGGAAATCCCCGGGTTCACAGATTACAGGTTCACATCGGTGTAACGGCCGCGCTCACCGGTGACGGTACGGGCCGGGGTATCCGCGGCCCCAAAGGAAGCGGTGTAGCTGTCCACTGCGGCCGCAGGTTCCCGGTGACCCGCGCCGTCGTACCGGGCGGTGTATCCGCAGCCGGCGGCAGGACGGACCGTGCCAGGACGGACCGCGGCAGCGTGCTGCATTCCGGAGCGGGGGCGGCCGAAGGCAGCCACGTAGTTGCCGCCAAGGGCCGCCCGGCGGGCCGGCACGGCGCGGGTCTCACGGGGCACATTGTGGTTGGTGCCGGTCTCCTGGTCCTGGATGGGAAGGGCTGTGGCGGTGGTCGTGGTCTCGAACATTGTTCTCCTGGAAGAAGGTGGGCAAGGCAGCCGGGCAGCACGGAGTGCGCCGGCGCTTTGGCGGCGTTGCAAAAAGTCGGGAGCAGCCGGCACGGAGCGGGGCTGCGGGAATGCACGGCTCCCTGCAGAGGAGGCCGGCATGGATGCTGATGCCGAACGGAAACCGTTCGGTGCTGGTCAAGACTCTAGCAGTTATTCTGAGTCATTCATAAAAAGGATGGTGTCGCCTTCGTCTCACTTATGACAGGGACTGTCACCTTTTGAATAACGACACGTTTTTGTTCGCTAATATGAACTCCAGCTTGCTTAGGCCAGCCTAACCAACCTAGACGTTACGATCGGAGTTCCGGTGTCCCGCCTTACCCCCGCACAGACCCATCCTTCCCGCCGAACACTCCTTGGGGGTGGACTGGGACTGCTGACGCTGGCTCTCGGAGCCTGTTCCTCCCGCGACACCGTTGCCGCCGGAGGCGCAGCACCCGCAAGCGGGACCGCTTCGTCCACCGGTTTCACCGTTACGGACATGCGCGGCCAGACCATCAGTTTCGACGCCCCGGTGCAGCGGATCGCCACTACCGTGATCCCTTCACCCTCGATGATCGCAGCGGTGGACGGCGGATATGACCGCATCGTCGGCATCAACGAATCAACCCTGCAGGCAAACAGGCAGGGACTCTTCGGGGAGATCTTCCCCGAGTCCAGGTCCACCACGACCATCTCCCCCTCGAGCTTCACCCCTAACATCGAAACCATTACCGAGCTCGCTCCCGACGTCGTCTTCCAGTGGGCAGACCAGGGAGACGGCCTGGTTGAACCGCTGGAGAACGCCGGCTTCAAGACCGTCTGTCTGCTATATGGCACGCAGGAGTACCTGGAAACCTGGGTCCACCTCTTCGCGGCGATTCTTGGCAAGCCGGAACGCGGAACAGAAATCACCGGCTGGATGCATACCGAACTGAAGCGGCTGCGCTCGGAACTGGCCGCTGCGGCGCCGGTCCGGGTGGTCCACCTCGGACAGTCCGGGGAGGGCTACTCGGCTTCCAACAAGGCCTCCTACATGCACTTCTGGATGGAGCTGGCCGGCGGCCGGAACATGGCGGCAGACAACGTCTCAGCAGAGAACACGGTCAGCGCGGAACAGCTGATCGAGTGGGATCCGGAAGTCATCACGCTTGGCGGCTTTGACGCGCGGACGCCGGCGGATGTGTATGCCGACGGCGCACTCGCGTCCGTCTCCGCAGTCCGGAACAAGCGGGTCTACAAGGCACCGCTCGGCGGCTACCGGTGGGAGGTCCCGTGTGCTGAATCGCCGCTGATGTGGCAGTGGGCCGCGGAGCTGTACCACCCTGAACTAACCAGCCACACCCTGCGGAACACCATGCGGGAGAAGATCAGCTACCTCTACAACTACGACGTCTCCGAAGCCCAGGTCGACGCTGCACTGAGGCTGGAGATGAACCGCGGCAGCCGCGGCTACGAAGTTTTCGAAGCGCAGCCGTGAGCCTGGTTAAGCACGCCCCCGCCACTCCCGGCGGGCGTTCCCCGCGCGCAAGGATGCTGCGCCGGCATCCGGTGGTCATCAGCCTGGTCCTGCTGCTGGCCGTTGCCGTGGGCTCCATGGCCGTGGGCCGCTACTGGGTTCCACCCAATGAGATCCTCCGCATTCTTGCCGGTGAGGCCGGATCGCTCCTGGGCAGCGAAAGTCTGCTGAGAAGAACGTGGACAGACCAGGAGGCCACCGTCATCCTGGACGTCCGGCTGCCGCGGGTCCTGCTCGCATTCCTGGTGGGCGGAGCACTGGCCCTCGGCGGCGCCTGCCTCCAGGCACTGTTCCGCAACCCCCTTGTCAGTCCGGACATCATTGGAGTCACGGCGGGAGCCTCCTTCGGCGGAGTCCTGGTGCTGACGCTGGGACTGTCCGGCGCCTGGATGGTCGGGGGCGCCTTTGGATTCGGCCTCGCAGCACTGGCCTTCGTCCTGTTCCTGGCCCGTTTGGGACAGGGCAGCCGGATGCTGATGATTGTGCTGGGCGGAATCGTGGTTGCGGCATTCTTCAATGCCCTCGTGTCCTTTATGACCTACATTGCCGATCCCTACTCTGAGCTCCCCTCGATCGTCCACTGGCTGCTGGGATCCATTGCGGCGGCCAGCTATGACAAGGTGCTCATTGCCCTGATCCCGGTCGGGATGGGTGCGGCGGTAATCATTGCCCTCCGATGGCGCCTGAACGTCCTGTCCCTTGGGGACGACGACGCCGCCGCCCTGGGCATCAGCCCCCACCGTTCACGGCTGGTGCTGCTGGGCGCCGTCGCACTGATGACAGCGGGCACGGTAGCCGTCGCGGGCGCCGTGGGCTGGGTGGGACTGGTTGTCCCGCACCTGGCGCGGATTTGGGTCGGCTCAGACCACCGGGTGCTGCTTCCGGTCTCCCTGCTGCTGGGCGGAACCTACCTGATCCTCATCGACACGCTAAGCCGGTCCATGACCAGCAGCGAGATCCCGCTGGGGATCCTGACCGCCATCATTGGTGCGCCGGTCTTTGTGGCACTGCTCGCCCGCACCCAGAAGAAGGCAGGAACAAATGGAAACTAAGCAAGCCGGCAATGCGGTACTTCTGGAAGCGCAGGGGCTGGGCTTCCGCTATTCAAGGCTTGGGCCATGGCTCTTCCGCGGCCTGGATTTCAGCCTTGAACGCGGGGAAGTCCTTTCCATCCTGGGGCCCAACGCCCGCGGGAAAACAACGCTGCTCAAGTGCCTGTCCGGGCTCCTGAAACCGGTGGAAGGGACGCTTCGCACCGGTCCGTCCGTGGGCTACGTCCCCCAGGATCACGGAAGCGGGCCGGACTTCACGGTTCAGGACATGGTACTTATGGGCTGCACGCGGCACCTGCGCCCCTATCAGGTCCCCCGCCCTGAAGACCGGGATGCCGCCGCACGGGCAATGGAACGCGTGGGTGCGGCGGGGTGGGCGGAACGGTGCTACTCGGAACTCTCAGGCGGTCAGCGGCAGCTCGTCCTGATCGCCCGCGCCCTGGCGTCCGGGTCCCAGCTGCTGGTACTCGACGAGCCTGCCTCCGCGCTTGATCTGCGTAACCAGTCCCGTGTGCTCACCGTCCTTGACTCGCTCGCAGCCGAGGGAATGGGCGTCATCATGACAACCCATCATCCAGACCATGCCCTCCACGTCTCCCGCAACGCCCTGCTGTTCGTCAACGGCCACGACACCCGCTGGGGGCCGGTGGACGAACTGCTGACCGGACCCGCTCTCTCCGATGTCTACGGACTGCCGATCTGCACACCCACCGTGGACACGGTCTCAGGCAACCGCACGATCGCGGTTCCGGACTTTGGCCCCTCCTGCAGGCGCAGCTGCGCTGCAAACCCCCGAAAGGAACTTTCATGAGAATCATTCGGCTCGCCGGATCAAACAGGATGCGCGGACTTGGTGACCCGGACTGGCGCGGCGCCATTGAGGACACCGACGCCTACCGGCTCGATGATCCCGCTGCACGCAGCACCATCCTCTCAGCAGGCGCCCTGATCATCAGCGGGGCCGCTGACCATGTACTCCTGCACCGGCACCGAAGCTACTTGACCGGATTCGTCCGCGACGGCGGCCGAGTCCTGGTTAACGGCCAGGTGGTGCTGCCATTCATTGACGGCCTGGCGCGGTGGCTGAAGCTGGACTACCGCAGCCCATGGGACCTGCGGCCGCACGCGCTGACACCCCACCCCGTGTGGGAGGGCGTGGATTACCGTGACCTGCATTTCCGCACCGGGGTTCCGGGTACGCACTCCTACGAGAGGCTGCAGGAAGTTGGCGTTGCCGGCTTCTACGGCCGGGGTTATTCCTCACCGCTGCCCGACGGCGCCGTCCCGGTAACCGGCATAGGTCCCAACTCGCTGCCCCTGGACTACGAATATCCGCTGGGAAGCGGCACCGTCCTGGTCCACGGCGGCCTGGACCTGGAGGGATTCGCAGACGAAAGGTACAGCAGTGCGCGGCTGGGACCGAACCTCGTTACCTGGCTCAGTTCAGGCTCCACCGCCGACACCCCCAAGGAAGCATCAGCATGAGAACAACACCACGCATTGGCCTGCTCCACGCCGGCACCTTCCCCGCCCTGCGCACACTGGAAGACCCCGCACTCCAGCCCTACCGGGTCGAAGGCATCTACCTTCCGGACGCAGACCCTGCCGGGCTCAGGGAGCTGGACGTCCTGATTGTGGGAGACCGGCTGCATCCCGGCGTACGCTCACGCTTTGAGCCGGCCATCCGCGAGGCGCTCCAGGACCCCGGAAAGACCATCGCAGTGCTGGGAGAAAACAGCGTCCAGGACTGGCTGCCCGGCGTTGGCTACTCATTCCGTCCTACCGTCTTTTGGGCCTGGCGGACCGGCACCGACACCGGCACACGCCTGCGCCTGCCGGAGGATCCGCTGTGGGAGTTCTTCACCCGGCGCGCTGTTGACTGGCACCACCACGGACTTCTCCACCCGCCGTCGGGCGCCCGGAGCCTGGTAACCATGGAGGAGGACGGCACGGACAGCGGAGCCCTGCTGTTCATCGATGAAGTGAACCAGCCCGCCCGCCTGCTGGTGACAACCATGGATCCGGTCTACCACCACGGTTCGGGTTTTATGCCCGGAGCCACCCAGCTGCTGTATTCGATCCTGCGCTGGGCCACCGCAGCCCATATCCAGTCCCTGGGTGTCCAAAGGAACCGGATGGGCTGACGGGACAGCATGCATTGAGGGGGCAGGACGGCGTACGGGGATAGGGCTGCAAGACAGCAACAGGCTGCAGCACCTGCGGCGATACAGTTGAAGACATGAGCAACACCCCCGCGCGGACCGGCAGGTCTGTCTTCTTCCTTATTCCGCTGGGCGCACTGGCAGGCATGGCACTGGCCATGCTGAACTTCCAGCTGAGCTATGCCTCCACGGTCCAAGCCGGTGAATTGACCAGCTACATCGTGTGGACCCTGATTGGCGGCGCGGTGCTGGGCGGGTCATTTGCCTGCCCCGCCTCCGCAGCTGCCTACATCAGTGCTGCTTCTGGAAAATCGGCGTGGTACTGCGCAGGCCTTGCGGGTGCAGCACTGGCCGTCTGCTGGCTGCTCTACGCCGCCGTCTCCGTTTCCGGAGGCACACCTGCAACGTGGCTGCTGCCGGCTGCAGCTGTTCTCACAACGGCGGCCGGCAGCTGTTTCGCCTGGCTGGTGGTGCGCCGGGCCGTTTGAGATTCTCAGGCGCTAGCCTCCGTAGGGTCCACCAATAAGGCGTACCAGCGCGCCGGTTGGTGAGGGAATTTCAGCGCCATGGGCAAACAGTATGCGGGCCGGCGCCAGTGATGCGATGCGTTCGAGGGACTCCTCGGCGCGCGAAGCATCCGAGGTGAAGGCCGCGGGGCTCCGGACAGCTTCGCCGTGATCCGTTGCGGCGGCGTCGCCGATAAAGAGTGTTCCGGTACCTTCATGGAAGATGCTGATGTGCCCCGGGGTGTGGCCCGGAGTAGCGAGGACCTGGAGGTCCTGCACGGAGTCACCTTCCTCCATGGCCCGCACTTTCCGCGGTGACCGGATGTCCGGTGAATCCGGACCGCCGGCATAGATGGACGCCAGCGGTGCCTGCTCGGCGATGGCAAACAGTGACCCGATGTGGTCCATATGCAGATGGGTCAGGACGATGTCCCGAACATCCGTGAAGGTGCCTCCAAGGGCTTCAACAGCGTCCGCAATGGCGTTAGCTGCGTCAGGCATTCCTGTGTCAATGACCACAATGCCGCCGGGTTGAGCCACGGCATAGCAGCGTACGTCCGAAATCACCGGTTCCGGGCCGGCAAGACCGGCTGGAATACTCATCTCGCGGACAACTTCCTCAATGGGCAGACGGGATGATCCGCTGCTTGATTCCTGGTCCACAACCGCTCTCCTTCGCCGGAATGCAGGGGTTTAAGCGTAGTCCTACTGCGGCGTCCGCGTCCCGGTGTAGCTCCAGAATTCTGCGTCGGGAGGCCAGGCCGCATACCTGCTGCCAGCGGGATGCGGATGTGGCACCCGGGGAAGAACTCGACAGCGTGCTGTTTACTAGCATGAGTGACCCAGCAAACACAACGGCAACACGGTGCCGTTACCGAATTGCAATCAAAAAGAGATTGCTGTTAGTGTCCTTGGCATGCCGCAGACCTGATGCGGCGCCCCGGGCTTGTTACCTAGCTCTGCCGCTTGGCCGGGGTCCCTTTTGCAATACGACGGCAGGGGCGGGGGAACCAATTTTTTGGGTCCTTTGAATCCTTGGGGTTAAGCCGACCGGATGAGACCGGCGGCCGGGTGACTCCCATCCGAACCCGACAGCTCACCTCGCAGGTATAGGGAGAGGTAATACCTTGTCTTCTAAGAATCGCGGACGTCATTGCGCAGAGTCCAGCATCTGGACCACCATCGCAAAAGCAGCACCCGGTAAGGCACGCACCGTCACCGGCACCGCAGCAGCGGTTGTAGCAGGCTCAGGCCTCATGTTCGGCATGGCAGCACCGGCCCAGGCCAGCGCAGTCATCAACGAGGCACCGGCACCCGCCGCGGCGGCAAGCGCCTTCGTTGCTCCGGCAGCCCAGCCCGCAGTTGCCCCCGTAGCCGAAACTCCGGCTCCGGCTGCAGCCGTAACCCACACCGTAGTTTCCGGTGACACCCTGAGCGAAATCTCCGCCGCCTACGGCGTGAGCCTGGACAGCGTCCTGGCCCTCAACGGCCTGTCGCTGGAATCCATCATCTACCCCGGTGACGTGATCACTGTTTCCGGTGAAGCCGCAGCAGCCGCGCCCGCTGCGGCAGCCCCGGCAGAGACCTACGTTCCGGCTGAAACCTACGTCGCTCCGGCCCCGGCCCCGGTCGCGGCTCCGGCCGCAGCCTCATACACCGATCCCGGTACGTACGCCGACTACAGCAGCAACATCACCACCCAGTCCGTCACCCCGGCACCTGCTGCAGCAGCTTCCGGCAGCGGCGCGATCATGCTGAGCTCCGCATACGCCCAGCTGGGCGCTGCACAGGACTGCACCATCCTCGTTGAGCAGGCACTCCGTGCGGCCGGCCACTCGGTTGGTGACCTTTCCCCGGCACAGCTGGCCGCCTACGGCACCCCGGTGTCCAACCCCCAGCCCGGTGACATGATCTACTACGCCAACGGCGGAGCAGGTGTCCCCCACATCGCCATCTACATCGGCGACGGCCAGGCCATCCACAGCGGAATGAACGGCAACCAGACCGTTATCGCCACTGCGAACCTCGGCTCCGGCCCCGTCTACTACCGCGCATAGTCCGCGTTGCTGCCCGACCGCCGGGGGGCGCGGCCCGGGGCAGGGTGCCTCTTCCGGATTCCGGGAGGGGCACCCTGCTTTAAGCGCCCCGCGGCGAACGTATCCGGGCCCTGCGGACAACCAGCTCCCACCCGGGCCGGGTACATCTGCCCCGAACGTGAAATAATGGAAACTGCCAGACTCGCGGCTGCCGGAACCTTCACCCATGTGCTGGTAACGTCTCCGCGCTTCCGTCACAGCGCTCAGCCGTTCCGGGCCTGCGGCGGGACGGACATCCCACAGTGTGCCCCGCCCATTCGGCCGCTAAGGATGCCGGGTCGGGAATCGACGCAGCCAGAGGTAAACACATTGACGTTTAACATCGGTCAAACCGTAGTCCACCCCCATCATGGCCCAGCCGCCATCCGCCGGCATGCCACCCGCAAAGTGCGCGGGGAAGACATGGAATACCTCGTCCTCGAGGTACATGCAAACAAACTGGAGGTCTGGGTCCCGCTTGCCAAGGCTGCCGAGGTAGGGCTTCGCCCGGTTCTTGACGGAGCCCAGCTGCAAAAACTCATGGAAGTCCTCAAGGCCGAGGCAGACACCGAAGAAACCCAGTGGTCGCGCCGGTTCAAGGAGAACACTGAACTGCTGGCCAGCGGGAGCATCACCGACGTCGCCCGGGTGGTCCGCAACCTCACGCTCCGGTCCCTTGATAAGGGACTCTCCCATGCCGAACGGGACATGCTGCGGCACGCCCGCCGTCCGCTTCTGACCGAAATTTCCCTGTCCCTGGGCGTCAGCGAGGATGAAGCATCCGCAGTGCTCGACGCCGTCTGGGCCGGGTCAGCGAGTTCTCTCGCCGAACCCGTCACCTAAGGGCCGGGCCCCCCCGGCCCCCCCCCCCCCC
>NZ_JAXIOM010000028.1:0-46634 GCF_049311025.1 Arthrobacter sp. 3Tela_A | reverse complement strand
CACCCACGGGGTGGGCAGGACAGCCAATTCAACCAATCAATAAATAATCGGTATCAATAAACTTGGCACACTATTGAGTTCTCAAACAACAGGCACATCCGGCACCGGGAGAGCTACGATTCCGTGGAATCTTGTGCTCTCCGTCGCTCCGGAGCAACTTTTCTAGCTTAGTACCTCTCGGCGGTCGGTGTCAAACCGGCCGTTTTCGCGATACTCGCTGTGGTTCTTACTTCCTCCGCGCTTCCCGGTTCCCCGTTCTGCGCGGATATAAACTCTAGCACGGTTTTGGGGAGGCATCGACCACCTCCCCAAAACCGTTCCCGTGAACTACTTCCGGGGCGTCAGGTAGAGCAGGCCCAGGGGCGGAAGCCGCAGCGCGGCAGATGCCGGCTGGCCTTCGAACCCGCCTTCTTCCGCGACCACCGCGCCCATGTTCCCTACCCCGGAGCCGCCGTACTCGGTGGCGTCGGTGTTCAGCCTCTCGACCCATTCCCCGGCCCATGGCAATCCCACCCGTATTCCCTCGTGCGGGGCGCCGGAGAAGTTGGCAATGCAGACGAGCGGATTGCCCTGGCTGTCCCAGCGGACGAACGAGAGCACGTTGTGCGCGCCGTCGTTCTCGTTGATCCACTGGAAACCGGATGGATCGTTGTCCCGGGCGTAGAGCGCCGGGGTTTCGCGGTAGATGTCGTTGAGCTCCCGGACCAGCAGCTGGACGCCGCGGTGCTGCGGCGTTTCAGTGAGGTACCAATCCAGCCCGTACTGCTCGGACCATTCCGCTTCCTGCCCGAACTCAGTACCCATAAAGATCAGCTGTTTGCCCGGATGCGCCCACTGGAAGGCCAGGTAGGCGCGGACGTTGGCCAGCTGCTGCCACCGGTCCCCCGGCATCTTGCGGAGCAGTGATCCCTTGCCGTGCACCACTTCGTCATGCGAAATGGGCAGCAGGAAGTTCTCCGTGAAGGCGTAGACCAGGGAGAACGTGAGCTTGGAGTGGTGGTACATCCGGTTGATCGGGTCCTCGGACATGTACTCGAGGGTGTCGTTCATCCACCCCATGTTCCATTTCAGTCCGAAACCCAGGCCGCCGGTGTCGGTGGGAGCTGTGACGCCGGGGAACGCCGTCGACTCCTCAGCGATCATCACGATGCCCGGTACCCGCCGGTAGGCGGTGGCGTTGACTTCCTGCAGGAAGGAGATTGCTTCGAGGTTCTCCCGGCCGCCGAACTGGTTCGGCCGCCACTGGTCCGCCGGGCGGGAGTAATCCAGGTAGAGCATGGAGGCAACGGCGTCCACCCGCAGGCCGTCAATGTGGAACTCCTCCAGCCAGTAGATGGCGTTCGCCACCAGGAAGTTGCGGACCTCGCGCCGGCCGTAGTCGAAGATCAGCGTTCCCCAGTCGGGCTGCTCGCCGCGCATCGGGTCGCCGTGTTCGTAGAGCGGCTGTCCGTCGAAGTTGGCCAGCGCCCAGGAGTCCTTCGGGAAGTGCCCCGGCACCCAGTCGAGGATGACGCCGATGCCGGCCTGGTGCAGGGTATCGACCAGGTACCGGAAGTCATCCGGGTGCCCGAAACGCGCCGTCGGAGCGAAGTAGCTGGTGATCTGGTAACCCCAGGAACCGCCGAAGGGGTGCTCGGCCACCGGCATGAACTCCACGTGGGTGAAGCCCTGCCAGGTGACGTACTCGGCGAGCTGCTTGGCCAGTTCGCGGTAATCCAGGCCGAGGCGCCAGGACCCGAGGTGCACTTCGTACACGCTCATGGGCGAGTTGTGCGGGTCCCGTTCGGCGCGCGCTGCCATCCAGTCCTGGTCTTCGAACCGGTAGGTGGATTCGACGACGCGTGAGCCCGTGAGCGGCGGCGCTTCGGTTCCCTTGGCCATCGGGTCGGCTTTCTCCCGCCACACCCCGTCCTGGCCGAGGATTTCGAACTTGTACCGGGATCCTGGCTCCACATCGGGGATGAAGATTTCCCACACGCCCGTGCTGCCCAGCGAGCGCATGGCATGGACGCGCCCGTCCCAGGCGTTGAAGTCGCCCTCCACACGTACTGCCTTGGCGTTCGGCGCCCACACTGCAAAGCTAACGCCGTCCACCTCTCCCAGGACGGAGTTGTAATGGTGCGGGTTGGCACCGAGCACGGTCCAGAGTTTCTCGTGCCGGCCTTCGCCGATGAGGTGGAGATCCATTTCGCCCAGGCTGGGCAGGAAGCGGTAGGGGTCATCCACTCTGATCGGAGGAACGCCCTCGTACGTAACCTCCAGCCGGTAATCGGGCACCTGCCCGGGAACCGGCGCCGGCAGCGTCCCCACCCAGATGCCGTTGTGCTCATGGTGCAGCGCAACCCGGCCGTCGGGCGTGATGGCGGTGACTTCGCTCGCCAGCGGCCGGAGCGTGCGGATGGTCACAGTTCCGTGGTCATCCAGGTGCGCGCCGAGTACGGCGTGGGGCTGGTAGTAGCTGCCGTTGGACACGGCATCCAGGATGTCCTGGGCTACCGGCAGCGGGCTGCCGGTTCCGGCGACCGGTGCTGCCGCGCCCGTACCGGAGACTGCGGCGGGGGCCGCAGTGGCAGTGCCCGACGCCGGCACGGCAGCGCTGTCCGCCGGCTTGCCGGGCGCGGTGGTCCCGGGCTGGGCGGGGTCGGAATCTGGGGTTGTGTTCACGGGGCTTGTTTCCTGTCCGTTCGGCGGGTTTTGCTGCAACCGGAGTTCTTCGAGGACCTGCCGGGCTGCTGTTGCCGGCACCTCAATCCAGGCCGGCCGGTTGCGGATCTCGTAGACGACCTCGTACAGGGCCTTGTCCAGCCACAGCGCAATGAACAGCGGGTCCGCACGGTTGATCTGCGTGCCGGTTTCCTTCTCGTAACCGCGCAGGAACGCGTCCGCGGCGGCCTGCGCCCAGACGGCAGCCTGGATCCTGCGGGCAGCGTTCTCGTCCAGGTCTTCGGGTCCCGTCCCGGCGGAACCGATGACTGCCACCGCAGCTGCGTAGTCGATGGAGCGGAGCATCCCGACGACGTCGCGCAGGGCGACGTCGGGCACGCTCCGTTCGGCGGCGGGCCGGAGCGGCTCACCTTCAAAGTCCAGTACTGTCCAGCCCCGGGCCGTTGAGTGCAGCACCTGGCCCAGGTGGTAGTCGGCGTGGATGCGCTGCAGGCTTGGCAGGGACGGCAGCTGTTCCACTGTCTCCAGCAGCCGTTCGAAAGTTTCGTCGTAGGGGCCCACGTAGCTGCGGGCTTCCTCCCATTCCCACTTCAGCCTCCGCACCAGGGAGGTCAGGAACTCCTGCTGTTCGGCCGGCGTGGGATGGTGCGCACCAAAAGCCGCTTCAAGCTGTGAGTGGATCCGCCCGGTCACGGCACCGAGTTCCTCGGCTTCGGCAGAGAAGTCGCGGCCGGCGACGGCGGCAGACGATGCAGTGCGCCAGGCATCCTCGCTGTCGGGGATGAACTCGCGCAGCACGCTCACGTCTCCGGTCACCCAGGTGCCTGCGCCGGCGTCGTCGTAAACGTCCTCCCAGCTGCCGGTAACCCAGCCCAGCGTAGCCGGCACGTCCTCGGAGCCGCCCTCTGTGAGTTTGGCGCTGACCAGCACATCCGGGCTTTCCCCGGCGGCCAGGACACGGTAGAACTTCACGATCACCGGTGCCTTGTCCGTCAGGGCGATCACTGACGTGTTGGACTGTTCGCCCTTGAGCACGCGGATGGGCAGCGTGTCCGTAAAGGCGTCCCAGTCGCCGAACCCGTCCAGCGCGTAGCCGTGGGTGCGGCCGTCCAGCGAGCTGGACTGGGAGCGCATGGATTCAAGCCAGGCAGTGACGAAGACCGGGTCGGCCGTCGCGTCATAAAGCCATTGCCTGCCTCTGTCCGGGTGTTCCACGATGCCCAGCAGCGAGGAACCCAGCTCCTCCACGGGGTCGGCCCGGGTACTGACCGGCACGCTGATGACGTCCACGCGGCGCCCGGATTCCACCGAGACGAAGTGCACGTGCATCTCGACGGCGCCGGCAGGGTCGGCCAGCTCTATCCCCCCGACACGGCGCAGGACCACATCCTTTCCCTTGGCCGGAAACCATCGCTGCCGGGGCAGCCAGGCAGTGAGGAGTTCGGGCAGGGTCGGGATGGTGTCTGTCATTTCGACGTGGCCTCCGATGCGAGTATCAGCGGGATTGCTTCCGTTTGGGGCGAGCTGGTGTTGGATCTCGCCGAGCGCAGGCGCAGCCAGTAGAAGTCGTGGCTGCCCAGGGTCAGGGTCAGTGAACCGTCCTGCCCGAAGGTGGGGAAAGGCGTTCCGCCGAAGGCATCCCGCAGTCCCCGCTCGGCGAACTCCGGCAGCTTCACGGTGGCGGCCACCGGATGCTGGGAAAGGTTGAAGATGCAGAACATGGTCTCCCCCACCTCGCCTTCGGGGTTGTCCTCCGGCAGTTCACGCAGGAACGCCAGGACGGCCTCGCTGTCCGTGGGGACGTTGCGGTAGGAACCCATGCCGAAGGCGGGATGGGTCTTGCGGACCATGATCATCTGCCGCAGCCAGTGCAGCAGCGAACTGGAGCTGGCCAGCTGCGCCTCTACGTTTACATGGTTGTAGTGGTAGACCAGCGACTGCACTACCGGAAGGTAAACCTTGCCCGGGTCTGCGGTGGAGAAGCCGGCGTTGCGGTCCGGGTTCCACTGCATGGGGGTGCGTGAGGAGTCGCGGTCTTCCAGCCAGATGTTGTCTCCCATGCCAATCTCGTCCCCGTAGTACAGGAACGGGCTGCCGGGCAGCGAGAGCAGCATCGCGTGGATCAGCTCAATCTCCGCGCGGGAATTATCCAGCAGCGGTGCGAGTCGACGCCGGATGCCGATGTTGGCGCGCATCCGGGAGTCCGGCGCGTACCAGCCCAGCATGGCCTGGCGTTCCTCGTTGGTGACCATTTCCAGCGTCAGCTCGTCATGGTTGCGCAGGAAGGTGCCCCACTGGCCGCCCTGGGGAATGTCCGGTGTCTCTTCCATGGTCTGGATGATCGGCGCAGCCTTCTGGTCACGCAGTGCGTAGAACAGGCGCGGCATGATCGGGAAGTGGAAGCACATGTGGCATTCCGGTCCGGTCTCGTCGCCGAAGTACTCCACCACTTCGTGCGGCATCTGGTTAGCTTCCGCCACGATCACCCGGCCGGGGTAGTTTTCATCCACCATGGTCCGCAGGTCCTTCAGGAACCGGTGGGTTGCCGGGAGGTTCTCGCAGTTGGTTCCGTCCTCTTCGAAGAGGTACGGGATGGCGTCCGCACGGAAGCCGTCGATGCCCTGGTCCAGCCAGAACCGGACGACGTCGAACACCGCCTCGACGACCTTCGGGTTCTCAAAGTTCAGGTCCGGCTGGTGGCTGAAGAACCGGTGCCAGTAGAACTGCCGGCGCACCGGGTCGAAGGCCCAGTTCGATTCCTCCGTGTCCACGAAGATGATTCGGGCGTCTTCGTACTTCTGATCGGTGTCGGACCAGACGTAGAAGTCGCCGTACGGACCCTCCGGGTCATTGCGGGACTCCTCGAACCAGGGGTGCTTGTCCGAGGTGTGGTTTAGCGGCAGGTCGATGATCACCCGAAGACCGCGTGCGTGTGCCTCGGCCACCAGGCGCTTGAAGTCACTGATGGTGCCGAATTCGCTGAGCACATCGTAGTAGTCGGAGATGTCGTATCCGCCGTCACGCAGCGGGGACTTGAAGAACGGCGGCAGCCAGAGGCAGTCCACGCCCAGCCACTGGAGGTAGTCGAGCTGGGAAATCAGGCCGCTGAAGTCGCCGTTCCCGTCCCCGTTGGAGTCGCGGAAACCGCGCACCAGCACTTCGTAGAAGACGGCCTTGCGGTACCAGTTCGGGTCATTGGTCAGCCCGGGTGCGTGCAGCTGGAACGGATTTACCATGCTGACCCCCTCCGCACGGCGAACACGTGTGCCGGTTCGTAGTGCGCGTCCAGGCGTACGTAGTTGTACTGGCCCCAGCGGTAACTGGCACCACTGATCAGGTCGTCAACCCAGAAGGTGCCGTCCTCGTTGAAGTCCTGCGGATCCAGATGCAGGGCATCCAGGTCCAGGGTTACGGTGCACTCGCGTGCACTGTGCGGGTCGGTGTTCACCACGATGATGAGCGTGTCCTTACTGCGTGGGTCGGAAAGGTCGACTTGCTTGTGCTTTGAGTAGGCCACCGTGGCCTCGTCGGTACTTGAGTGCACGGTGAGGTTCTGCAGGTCTCCCAGCGCCGGGTGGTCGCGCCGGATCTGGTTCAGCCGTGTGATGTACGGCGCCAGGCTACGGTTCTCGGCTTCGGCAGCCGCAAAGTCGCGCTGCTTGTACTCGAATTTCTCGTTGTCGATGTATTCCTCGGCCCCGGGGCGCGCTACGTGTTCGTAGAGTTCGAAACCCGCGTACATCCCCCACAGCGGGCTGGCCGTAGAGGCGAGCACCGCACGGATCTTGAACGCGGGCGGGCCGCCGTACTGGAGGAACTCGGTGAGGATATCCGGGGTATTCACGAAGAAGTTGGGCCGGAAGAACGCCGCCGTCTGGTGCGAGACCTCGGTGAAGTACTCCTCGATTTCCCGGCGCGTGTTCCGCCAGGTGAAGTAGGTGTAGGACTGCTGGAAACCAGCCATGCCCAGCGCGTGCATCATAGGCGGACGGGTGAAGGCCTCGGCCAGGAACACTACGTCCGGGTGCTGCTTGTTAACGGTCCCGATCAGCCATTCCCAGAAACGCAGCGGCTTGGTATGCGGGTTGTCCACGCGGAAGATCTTGACGCCGTGGCTGATCCACATCAGCACGATCCGCAGGATCTCCCGGGACAGTCCCTCGTAGTCGTTGTCGAAGTTCAGCGGGTAAATGTCCTGGTACTTCTTCGGCGGGTTCTCCGCGTAGGCAATGCTGCCGTCCACCCGGGTGGTGAACCACTCCGGGTGTTCTGTGACCCAGGGGTGGTCCGGGGAGGCCTGCAGCGCCAGGTCGATGGCAACCTCCAGGCCCAGCCCCGCGGCCGCCTCGACGAAGAAGTCGAAGTCTTCAAATGTGCCCAGGTCCGGATGGATCGCGTCGTGCCCGCCTTCGGGGGCGCCGATTGCCCAGGGCGATCCGGGGTCCTGCGGTCCGGCTACCAGGGTGTTGTTCGGCCCCTTGCGGAAGTTGGTGCCGATGGGGTGGATCGGCGGAAGGTAGATGACGTCAAAGTTCATCCGGGCAACCCGGTCCAGGCTGCGGGCCGCAGTGCGGAAGTTGCCGGAGGTCCAGGACGCGGTGGCCGGGTCAAAGGACGCACCCTCTGAGCGGGGAAAGAACTCGTACCAGGCGCCTCGCCCGGCCCGGTCCCGTTCCACCTTGATGGGGAAACGCTGCGAGGAGGTGACCAGATCACGGATCGGTTCCCTCTCCAGCACCTGGGTGAGTTCGGGCCGGCCGGCCGCGGCGAGGCGCATTCCCGGGTCCAGGGCCGTGTCTTCCAGCACCCTCGCTGTTTCGCGCAGCACGGCGGCATCTGCCTCGTCCCGGCCCTGCGCGGCAGCTGTGAACAGTGCCGCGCCTTCGGCCAGCATAAGTTCGACGTCGATTCCCGCGGCGATTTTCACCTCTGCATTGTGGTGCCAGGTGCCGAATAGGTCTGCCCAGCCTTCCACTGTGAACGTGTAGTCGCCGGTGCCTTCCGGGCGGAGCAGACCTTCCCAGCGGTCCAGTCCCTGCCCTACCGGGTGCATACGCCGCCGGGAAACTTCCTGGCCCTGGGGGTCATAAAGCACGGCTGTGACCCCTACGAGGTCATGGCCCTCGCGGAAGACGGTGGCCCCGATAACGAGGTCTTCTCCCGGGACCGCTTTAGCGGCAAACCGGCCGCACTGGATCACCGGAGACACGTTAAGGATTGGAATCCGGCCAAACCGGAGTTCCGTGGCGGGCTGGACATCAGATGGCAACGCGCTGGATGTGGTCACAGACTAGACGTTAGCGACAATCAGGGCAGATTGCTAAGGGCACGTACTTTTTACCGCATCACCACAGGTCAGAGGCAGCATGTCCGGAATCCGCCCAAGTCCGGGCGGGGTAGGAGGAAATGCGGTTAAATCCTTGTTGCTTTTGTGTGACTGACAACACTCGCCCGGCGTTCTGCGCTAGCCTAACGGGGGTGAAGGCAATCCGAAGGTTTACCGTCAGAACAGT
The DNA here is from genome assembly GCF_049311025.1 of Arthrobacter sp. 3Tela_A. NCBI lineage: Bacteria > Bacillati > Actinomycetota > Actinomycetes > Micrococcales > Micrococcaceae > Arthrobacter > Arthrobacter sp. 3Tela_A. The sequence goes on along the minus strand of NZ_JAXIOM010000028.1, from coordinate 38,457 downwards.
CCTCCCCGACAGCATTGCGCCGCTGGCCAGGCTCGCCGGCAACCTGCGCTGGAGCTGGCACCAGCCCACCCGGGACCTCTTTAGGGACCTGGACCCGGACATTTGGTCGGCCAGCGGCCACGACCCGGTGCGCGCACTCGGAATGGTCAGCCGCCAGACCCTGGAACGGATCTCGGGCGACCCTGACCTGGTCGAGCGCATCCGCTCCCTGGACGAGAACCTCGAGCACTACCTCACCGAGCCCCGCTGGTACCAGTCGCTCGGCGAGGACGCACCCCGTTCAATCGCCTATTTCTCCCCCGAGTACGGCATTTCTGCCGTACTCCCCCAGTACTCCGGCGGGCTGGGCATCCTGGCCGGCGACCATTTGAAGTCTGCCTCGGATCTGGGCGTTCCCCTGATCGGGGTGGGCCTGCTCTATCAGGCCGGGTACTTCAAACAGTCTCTCTCCCGTGACGGCTGGCAGCAGGAAACCTACCCCGTCCTTGATCCCAACGGCCTGCCGCTGACCCTGCTGCGCGAGGAGGACGGAACCCCTGCCCGTATCAGCCTGCCGCTGCCGAACGGCCGGCACCTGATGGCGCAGATCTGGCGCGCCGACGTCGGGCGTGTTCCGCTGCTGCTGCTGGATGCGGACGTGCGCGGGAACGACGACGCCGCCCGCGGCATTACGGACCGGCTTTACGGCGGCGGCGGAGACCACCGGCTGCAGCAGGAACTGCTGCTGGGCATGGGCGGAGTCAAGGCGCTGCGCGTCTACGAACGCCTCACCGGTTCGCCTGCCCCGGAAGTCTTCCACACCAATGAGGGCCATGCCGGCTTCCTCGGCGTGGAGCGGATCCGGGAGCTCATGGACACCGGAATGCACTGGGAGGAAGCGCTGACCGCGGCCCGGGCATCCACCATCTTCACCACGCACACTCCGGTTCCCGCCGGCATCGACCGCTTTGATGTGGGCGAGGTCCGGCACTTCCTCAACGCCGGCCTGGCCCAGTCCGTGCCCACCAACAAGGTGCTGGCCCTGGGCTCGGAGGACTATGAGGGCGGGGATCCGAACGTCTTCAATATGGCGGTGATGGGACTCCGCCTGGCCCAGCGGGCCAACGGCGTGGCCAAGCTGCACGGCCAGGTGTCCCGCGCCATGTTCTCCGGCCTCTGGCCAGGGTTCGACGTCTCGGAAATCCCGATCACCTCCGTAACCAACGGCGTGCACGTGCCCACGTGGGTGGATCCGGAGCTGACCCGGCTGGCGCAGGAGGAATTCGGCGTCGCCACCGTGCACGACCGCGATTGGACCCGTGCCTACGAAGTAAGCGACGAGCGTCTGTGGGACCTGCGGCGCCGGCTGCGCAGCAACCTGATCGACGACGTCCGCCGCCGGGTCCGCGCGGCATGGCGGAAGCGCGGCACGCCTGACGCGTCGCTGGGCTGGACTGACGACGTACTGGACCCGGACATCCTGACCATCGGCTTCGCCCGGCGTGTGCCTACCTACAAGCGCCTGACGCTGATGCTGCGGGACCCCGCCCGGCTCAAGGCACTGCTGCTGCATCCGGAGCACCCGGTGCAGCTGGTGGTGGCGGGCAAGTCCCACCCCGCCGATGAGCAGGGGAAGCGGATGATCCAGGACCTGGTGCAGTTCACCGACGATCCCGAGGTACGGCACCGGATCGTATTCCTGCCGAACTACGACATCGCAATGGCACGCACCCTGTTCCCCGGCTGCGACGTCTGGCTGAACAACCCGATCCGGCCGCTGGAGGCCTCCGGCACGTCCGGCATGAAATCGGCCATCAACGGCGGGCTCAATCTCTCCGTGATGGATGGCTGGTGGGATGAGATGTACGACGGCGAGAACGGCTGGGCCATCCCGTCAGCCAATCCCCGCGAAGGTATCCACACGCGGGAGCTGTACACGGCCGACCAGCGCGACGACATTGAAGCTGCCGCCCTGTACGACCTGCTGGAAAACACCGTTGCGCCAATGTTCTACGGCCAGGAGCCGTCATCGGACGCGGGCTCCGCCGGTCCGTCGGAAGCGCCGCAGGACGCCCTGCCGCACGAATGGCTGGAAATGGTCAAGCACACGCTGGCGGAGCTCGGTCCGAAGGTTTCCGCTAACCGGATGCTGCGCGACTATGTCAACAACCTCTACCGTCCGGCGTGCCAGTCCGGCCGGGCTGCCGCCGCGAACCAGTACCAGGCGGCGAGGGACCTCGCCGCCTGGATAATGCGGGTCCGTGATGCCTGGGGCGGCGTGGCCGTGGAGCATGTCGATTCGATCGGCATCTCTGACGCTCCGCAGATAGGGGACCGGCTCACCATCCAGGCCTACGTCAGCCTGGGCTCGCTCAAACCCGAGGATGTGGTGGTTGAGGCCGCCTACGGGCAAGTCTCCGAGACCGATACCCTCAGCGACCACCAGCTCCTGGAGCTCAGCGTGGCGGAGGACCTTGGCTCCGGCCGGTACCTGTACTCGGGAGACATGCACATCGAACTGGCCGGTCCGTTTGGCTACACCGTGCGTGTACTGCCGGATCATCCGGGGCTCGCGTCGAAGGCCGAACTGGGCCTGGTGGCAAACGCCTAAGCCGCCGGAGTCCGGTGCGCCGGGAACATGATGCGGTAAAGGGAATCAGATGCGGTAAACGCTGACGGAGTTCCCGGCCACCCGGTCCTTGTCTCCGCAGGCCAGCCGTGCACCTCTGCGGTGCCCTTCGGGGTCGGCGGTGGCGAAGAGCAGTTCGTACAGGTGTCCTTCGTTGGCAGTCACTCCGGCCTCGTCCAGTGTCCGGCGTGCCGGAAGCACAACGTCTTCGGCGTCCCGTCCGCCGTTCACAACCACCAGTCCGGCGCGCTCCCCCTGCCCCGAACCGATCAGCAGCTGCAGTACCCGGCAGCCGGGATCATGCCAGGCAGCGTCCGTCATCGGCTCACCGGCGGCATCGAACCAGAGCAGGAACGCATCCCGCGGATCAGCGGGAAACGCATACGGCTGGCGGGCCAGGAATTCACGGCGCAGGCGCAGCAGCGCCGCGGTAGCTGCGAACATGCGCTTCGCGGCGTCGTCGTCCTCCCAGGAGAGCCACGCAGTCTCATTGTCCTGGCAGTAGGCGTTGTTGTTTCCGCGCTGGGTGCGTCCGGTTTCGTCGCCGGCGGTGATCATGGGCACGCCGACGGAGAGCAGCAGGGTGGCCATCAGGTTCCGGGCGGTCTGCTCCCGGTGTGCGCGCACCTGCGGATCGCTGGTTTCGCCTTCAACTCCGTGGTTCCAGCTGCGGTTGTGGCTTGAGCCGTCGCGGTTCTCTTCACCGTTGGCGTGGTTGTGCTTGTGGTTGTACGCGGTGAGATCCGCCAGGGTGAACCCGTCATGGGCGGTCACCAGGTTCACGGAGGACAGCGGGGTGCGGTCCGAACGGGCGAACAGCTCCGCAGATCCGGCCAGGGCAGTGCCGAGCCGGGCGAGTGAGCCGGCTGGCTCCCCTGCGGTGAGGGCTGCCTGGTCCACCAGCCAGAAGTCCCGGGCTGTGTCACGGAAGTGGTCGTTCCAGTCGGCCCAGCCGGGCGGGAAGTTTCCGGTCTGCCAGCCGTCCGGGCCTAGGTCCCAGGGCTCGGCAATCAGTTTGATCCCGTGCATTACGGGATCTGTGGCCAGTGCCACCAACAGCGGGTGCCTTCGGTCGTACCGGTTGTGCGCGTCCCTTGCCAGCGTAGGTGCCAGGTCGAAGCGGAATCCGTCCACGTGGTACTCGCGGACCCAGTAGCGCAGGGAGTCCAACGCGAGCTGGATGACCCGCGGTTCGCTGAAATCCAGACTGTTGCCGCAGCCGGTGGTGTCGATGTACCGGCCCTCGGCGTCGTGCCGGTAATAGGTCTGTTCACCCAGGCCGCGCCAGGACAGGGCAGGCTCACCCTGGCTGCCTTCGGCTGTGTGGTTGTAGACGACGTCGAGGATTACCTCGATCCCCGCCGCATGCAGGTCCTTCACCATGGTCTTGAACTCGTCCTGCACGGCCTGCGGGCCGGCCGCCTGAGCTGTGGGCGTGGCGTAGTCCATGTGCGGGGCAAAGTAGCCAAGGGTGTTATAGCCCCAGTAGTTCTGCAGCCCCAGTTCCCGGAGATGGCGTTCATCGATGTGGAAATGGACCGGCAGCAGCTCCACCGCCGTGATGCCCAGTTCCCGCAGGTACCGGATGGTTTCAGGGTGGCCCATGCCGGCATAGGTGCCGCGCAGGTCCGGCGGCAGGGCCGGGTTCAGCTTGGTCATGCCGCGGACATGGGCTTCATAGATGACCGAGTCCCGCCACCGGATGTGCGGGGACTCGTCCCCGTCCCAGTCAAAGCCGCTGGACGTGGCGATGGAGAAGTACAGCGGTTTCTCTCCCCGCCGCTCGACGGTGTCGATGCCGCGCCCGTAGGGGTCGAGGAGGAGCTGAAAAGACCCGGGCTCGGCCGGCAGCGGATTTCCGTGGCCCCAGAACCCGTAGCGGATTCCGGGACGCAGGCCCTCTACCCGGCCGTGGTGCACTCCGTCGGAGCGGCGCCCGAGCAGGGTGGAAGTCCACTGCCCGGGCTGCGCTTCGAACCAGACGTCCACGGCCTCGAGGCCGGGCGCGTAGACGGATACGTTGACGGCACCCGGAACATCCGGGACGCCCGCCACGCTGTCGTGGACTCCCAGGGGAAAAGCCCGGGAGACGCGTTCAGACGGAGTCTGCCTACCTCCGGTTACAACATGTGCCATGCTGCCTCTTCCCGCGCGCCCGCTTAGGTTCAGGCGGAGCGCTGACGTGAAACTTCGTACAGGGTGATCCCGACTGCCATGGAGGCGTTCAGGGATTCCATGGCGGAGTCGATCGGGATGGAAACAATCTGGTCGCAGTTTTCTCCGACCAGGCGGGACAGGCCCTTGCCCTCGGAACCAACCACTATGCAGACCGGTTCCTTGGCCAGTGCCAGGTCCGGAAGCGAAACGTCGCCGTCGCCGTCCAGGCCCAGGACAAAGATGCCCATCTTCTTGAAGGTCTTCAGCGTGTTGTTCAGGTTGCCGGCGCGTGCCACCGGAACCCGCACGGCTGCGCCGGCGCTGGTCTTCCAGGCCGAGGCGGTGACGCCTACGGAGCGGCGCTCGGGAACGATCACGCCGTGGGCGCTGAACGCCGACGCCGAGCGGATGATTGCGCCGAGGTTGCGGGGGTCGGTGATGCCGTCCAGGGCGACGAAGAGCGGCGCGTTGGCGATATGGCCCTTCTTCCAGGCCTGGATGGTTTCTTCGGCCAGGTCGATCGGATCTGCGTATTCGTACGGCGGGATCTGCAGGACCAGGCCCTGGTGGACGGCCTCGTTGGTCATGCGGTCCAGCTCGGGCTTGTGCGTCTCCATGACGGGCAGGCCGCGCTCGGCTGCCATCTTCAGGGATTCGCGGACGCGGTCGTCCATGTCGATCCGCACGGCCACGTGCAGGGCCTTCGCGGGGATGCCGGCGCGCAGGGCCTCAACCACCGAGTTGCGGCCGGTGACCACTTCTTCAGCCACCTTGCCGCGCGCAGGGGCGTTGCGGCCGCCGGGCCGCTGTCCGCCGTGCTTGGCAGCGGAGCGTTCGGCCAGCTGCTTGCTCTTGTACGCCTTGTGGTAGGGCCGGTCTTCAGCCTTGGGCGTCGGGCCCTTGCCTTCGAGGGCTTTGCGCCCGAGGCCGCCGGTGCCCTGGCTGGGGCCCTTTTTGGCTTTGCGAATCGCGCCGGGTCGTCCGTGGTTGGCCATGGGTAATACACCTTAAGTAGAAGAAAGCACTACTTCTAGTCTACGCAGGCCTGCCAAACCTGTGTGCCGGGCCCCGGGGCTGTTAGCCCAGAGCTAACGCCTAGCCCTGGCCCAGGGACCAGACAGCGCCGTCTGCCGTGTCCTCCACGACGACGCCGGCGGCAGCCAGTGCGTCCCGGATGGCATCCGCGCGGGCCCAGTCCTTGGCGGCACGTGCCTGGCTGCGCTCAAGGAGCCGGTCCTGGATCAGGCTGTCCAGCGCTGCGTGTTCCGGACCGGCCGTGGTGCCTGAGGACTGGACCGCGTCCAGGCCCAGCACGGCGGTCATGGCCCGGACCTGGAACAGTGCGGTGCGCACGGCCTCGGCGTCCGACGCCGCCAGGGCAGTGTTGCCGGCCCGCACGGTTTCGTGCAGCACGGCCAGTGCCTGCGGAACGTTGAGGTCGTCATCCATGGCTGCGCCGAATGCTTCGGGAAGGTGCTGCGGGCCGGCGGCAGCGCCGTCGTCCCCCGCCTTCGCTGCGGCCTTTGCGATGAATCCGTCGATCCGTTCCACGGCGGCGGCAGCTTCCTGCAGCGAAGTGGGCCGGTAGTCCAGGACGGAGCGGTAGTGGGCCTGCCCCAGGTAGTAGCGCACTACGCGCGGGGAGGCTTCGGCGAGCATCTGCGCCGGGCTGATGGTGTTGCCGATGGACTTGGACATCTTCTCGCCTTCGAAGGTGACCATGCCGTTGTGCATCCAGAAGTTGGCGAACCCGTCCCCCGCCGCCTGGGACTGTGCCATCTCGTTCTCATGGTGCGGGAAGCGCAGGTCCAGCCCGCCGCCGTGAATGTCGAAGGCCGGACCGAGGTACTTGGTGACCATGGCGGAGCACTCCAGGTGCCAGCCGGGGCGGCCGCGGCCCCAGGGGCTGTCCCAGGCGGCGGTCTCCGGGTCGGTGTCCTTGTGGCCCTTCCACAGCGCGAAGTCCCGCGGATCGCGCTTGCCGCGCGGATCGGCGTCGGGCGCTGCCTGCATGTCATCAATGTTCTGCCGGGTCAGGGAGCCGTATGCGGGCCAGGACCGGACGTCGAAGTACACATCGCCGGAATCGTCCAGGGCAGGGTAGGCATGCCCGGCGTCGATCAGGCGCTGGATGAGGGCGTGCATTTCGGGAATGTGCCCGGTGGCGCGCGGTTCGTAGGTGGGGCGCTGGACGCCCAGGGTGTCGTAGGCGCGGGAGAATTCCTGCTCGAAGCGGTACGCCAGCGCCCACCACTGCTCATCCGGGACGACGCCGTCGCTCGCTTCCGCGCCTACGGACGCGGCAGCCTTGGCCAGGATCTTGTCATCTATGTCGGTGACGTTGCGGACGGTGGTTACCCGGAAACCGCGGGCCTGCAGCCAGCGCGTGAGCTGGTCGAACGCGATGGCGGAACGGATGTGCCCCACGTGCGGCAGTCCCTGAACGGTGGCACCGCAGTAGTACAGGCTGACCTGCCCCGGAACGAGGGGCTCAAAGTCCCGGACCTGCGCGCTTGCTGTGTCATAGAATCTCAGGCTCACTGCTCTAGGCTACCGCGTGGCACTCACCGCGCCTGCAGGCAGGTTACGCTCCCGGCCGGCGGCTCAGACCGCGACGACGACGGCGGTGGCCACGGCGGCGATCCCTTCACCGCGGCCGGTAAAGCCCAGCCCGTCGGTGGTGGTTGCCGAGACATTCACCGGAGCGCCTGCCGCCGCGGTCAGGACGGCTTCCGCCTCGGCCCGGCGGGGGCTGAACTTGGGGCGGTTGCCGATCAGCTGCACCGAGACGTTGCCGATCCGGAAGCCGGCCTCGCGGACCAGCCGGGCGGCCTCCGCGAGCATGACAGTTCCGGCTGCTCCGGCATACTCGGGGCGGTCCGTGCCGAAATGGGTGCCGAGGTCTCCGATGCCGGCTGCCGAGAACAGGGCATCGGCGGCAGCGTGGGCCACGACGTCGCCGTCGGAGTGCCCGGCGAGCCCCCGTTCACCCTCCCAGAGGAGGCCGGCGACCCAGAGCGGGCGCGGAGCATCCAGCGGGGCGAAGGCATGGACGTCGGTGCCGATGCCGGTGCGGGGCAGTGCTTCCACGGTTCTTAATCCTCCTGCATGCTGGAGCCGCCGGACAGGACTGCTTCAGCGAGCAGCAGGTCCAGCGGAGTAGTGATCTTCAGGGACATGGCAGAGCCCTCCACCACGTGGACGGGAACGCCGAGGCTTTCCACCAGCATGGCGTCATCGGTGACGGCGGCAGCCTGCTGCTCGTCGAATTCCGCGGCGGCGGCGTGTGCGCGGCGGAGCACTCCGGCTTCGAAGCCCTGCGGTGTCTGCACCGCGCGGAGGGTGGACCGGTCGGGTGTTCCGGTGACCTGAGCGGGGGCCGGGGACTGTTCACCGGTTGCCGGCTGGACGGACTTCACGGTGTCCACTACCGGAACTGCCGGTATGACAGCCTGCGCTCCGGCGGCCAGTGCGGCAGTGACGCGGTGGAACACCTGCGCGGGTGCGAGGGCCCGGGCAGCATCGTGGACCAGTACGGCGTCGAGGTCTTCGGGGAGGGCCTGCAGGGCGGCGCGGACTGAGTCTGCCCTGGTGGCGCCGCCGTCGACCACCTCAATGGGGCAGCTGAGCGGAGTCGCTCCGCAGAGGGCCCGCAGCGCCGTGTCCGCGGCGGGCACAGCGACGGCGATCGCGGAGGCTACGCCGCAGGCGTCCACGCCGCGCAGGGCATGGGCAAGGAGCATTTCCCCTGCCAGCGGCACCTGCGCCTTCGGCATGCCGTACCCGAGACGCTGGCCGGACCCGCCGGCCACCAGGATGACGCCCACTCGATAGGGGCCGGGAATGGATTCAGACACGGCTCAAGCCTAGTGCCACGGCGCCCCTGGTGCCCGCAGCCGCGTGCAAACCGGGCTTTAAACGGCCGTTGCCGGCCCGCTGATGCGGACCGGCAACGTGAATCAGGTATTAGCTGGAGAGGACTTCGTCCAGTACAGCGGCAGCCTGGTCCTCGTCAGTCTTCTCGGCCAGGGCCAGCTCCGAAATGAGAATCTGGCGTGCCTTCGCAAGCATGCGCTTCTCGCCCGCGGAAAGACCGCGGTCGTGGTCGCGGCGCCAGAGGTCACGGACGACCTCGGCTACCTTGACGACGTCGCCCGAAGCGAGCTTCTCCAGATTTGCTTTGTAACGGCGGGACCAGTTGGTGGGTTCTTCTGTCAGTTCAGCGCGGAGGACATCGAAGACGTGCTCGAGGCCTTCCTTGCCAACGACGTCACGAACCCCAACGAGGTCAACGTTCTCAGCCGGTACTTCAATGGTCAGATCACCCTGTGCCACCTTGAGCTTGAGATACATTTTCTCTTCGCCCTTGATGGTCCGCATCTTGATCTCTTCGATCTTCGCGGCACCGTGGTGAGGGTAAACAACTGTTTCGCCAACCTCAAAAACCATGTGGACTTTCCCCTTTCCCGAACCCTAGTTTAGCATGCGGACGACACGCCGAGAAGAGTTTTCGCAGGTCAGCGGGCAGGGGCCCAAAACTGAGTATTATTCAGCCTCTCGCCGGTAGCCTACTGAGTAGTTCTGATCAGCCCCCTGACGTCGCTAAATCCATGTTTTTCGGGGTTTGCCGATAGGCTAGGAACAAACGTCCCCTCGGTCCTCCGACCGCCACCCTTCAGGAGTTTGTGCTGTGATTTTCACATCCAGGAACCGGACGCGGAACGCTGCCGCCGCCGGTGTTATCGCGCTGTCGCTGCTGGGCGCCACCGGCTGCAGTGCCGTGAACGATCAGGCAACCACCATGCAGTACTCCCCGTCCGACGGCATTGTCCAGGACCTGGGCGACCTGCAGCTGCGCAACATCCTGGTTGTCAGCGAGGGCGACGGCGAGCCGGGACGCCTCATGGGCACCGTAATCAATGACTCCACCGACCCCATCAACTTTGAGCTCTCCATCGGCGGCTCCGAGCTGACCTGGAACATCCCCGGCGGCGGCAAGGTCGTCTACGACGACGCCCCCCAGTCCGAGGTTCTGGTCGAGACCGTCAGCGTCCTTCCGGGCACCGGCATCCGCGCCGAGGCCAAGGACGGCTCGGAGACCGCAGAACTGAACGTTCCCGTGGTAGACGGCCAGGTCACTTACTACCGCGATTACCTTCCGACCCCGGAGCCCACTCCGGAAGCCACTGATTCGGCTACCGGCGAGGCAACCGAAACGCCTGCTCCGTAACAGCACACAGACATACAAATGGGTCCGTCCGGTTTCGCCGGACGGACCCATTTTTGTGTGTCCGGTTGTTCAGCTGCCCTCAGGCCTCGAACTTGTAGCCCAGGCCGCGCACCGTCACCAGGTGCTGAGGCGCGGAGGGATCCGGTTCGATCTTCGCCCGCAGGCGCTTTACGTGAACGTCCAGGGTCTTGGTGTCCCCCACGTAGTCCGCGCCCCATACACGCTCGATCAGCTGGCCCCGGGTCATTACCCGCCCGGAGTTGCGCAGCAGCATTTCCAGCAGCTCGAACTCCTTCAGGGGCAGGGACACCGTGGTCCCATTCACGCTGACCACGTGCCGGTCCACGTCCATCCGGACCGGCCCGGCCTGGACCGTGGCCGCATTGAGGTCCGCTGAGTCGCTGCGTCGGCGCAGCACCGCACGCACCCGCGCCAGCAGCTCGCGCGAGGAGTACGGCTTGGTGACGTAGTCATCGGCACCGAGCTCCAGCCCCACCACCTTGTCTATCTCAGCGTCCCGGGCAGTGAGCATGATGACCGGCACGTCCGAGCGCTGGCGCAGCTGCCGGCAGACCTCGGTTCCGGACTGGCCCGGAAGCATCAGGTCCAGCAGCACCAGGTCCGCTCCGGATCGGTCGAACTCGGCTACGGCATCCAGGCCGTTGTCCACGACCGCGACCTCAAACCCCTCACGTTCCAGAAGGTAGGACAACGGGTCGCTGAAGGACTCTTCATCCTCCACAATCAGGATCCTGCTCAACTTACTCCTTGCCGGCCGGCGCCGCGGCGCCGTCTGTCTGCGGCGGTACATCCGCCGATTCCTCGTTATCCGCAGCTTCCATTTCGGGCAGCCGCACGGTGAAGGTGGACCCCTGCCCCGGCTGGGACCACAGGTTCACTTCACCGCCGTGGTTGGAAACCACATGCTTGACAATGCTCAGGCCCAGCCCGGTGCCGCCGGTGTTCCGGGACCGGGCGGCATCGATGCGGTAGAAGCGCTCGAAGACCCTTTCCTGGTCCTCTGCGGCAATGCCCGGTCCGCGGTCGGTTACCGTGACCTGTGCCAGTCCGTCGCGGGACCGGATGCCCACGCCCACCTGGCTGCCCTCGGGCGAGTAGCGGATGGCGTTGTCGATGAGGTTGCGGAACGCAGTGGTCAGCATGGGGCCGTCCGCGTACACCGGGTTCTCCGCAGAGCCGCCCACCACCACGGTGATGTTCCGCCGTTCCGCGGGCAGCCGGTTGGCTTCTACGGCGTCGGCCACCAGCTCATTGATGTCCACCGGCTCCGCGTGGTCCACCATGTCGGTGCCCTGGAGCCGGGAGAGTTCAATGATGTCCTGGACCAGGGCAGAGAGCCGGACCGTTTCCTTGTGCATCCGCTTCGCGAACCGGCGCACCGCCTCCTCGTCCGCAGCGGCGTCGTCAATCGCTTCGGCCAGCAGCGAGATGGCGCCCACCGGGGTCTTGAGTTCGTGGGAAACGTTGGCAACGAAGTCGTTGCGCATTTCTTCGGTCCGGGTGGCTTCGGTGCGGTCATCGGCCAGGATGAGGATGTACTCCTCGGCGATCGGAGCCACCCGCAGCTGGAGGATCAGGCTTCCCTGCCCCATCAGCCCCCGGTTCAGCTCAACGTTCCGCTCTTCGATGACGCCGTCGCGGCGCACCCGGGCGGTCAGTTCCAGCACTTCCTCCTGCATCAGCGTGTGGCCGCGCACCAGGCCAAAGGCATAGGCACCGGGGCTTGCCCGGACCACGCCGTCGATCCCGTCCACAACAATGTAGGCGCGCCCAAGGACGCCGAGGATCTCTGCCGCACCTTCGGACAGGGCGGGCTCGTCCACTTCGGCCAGGTCGCGGCGGTGCCGCTGGCTGGAGATGTAGCCGACGACGCCGAACACACCAACGGCCAGGCCGAGGATGCCTGAGAGCAGGCCCAGCAGTAGAGGATTCACAGTCCTAGCTTAGGCTGACGCATTTGTGCCGGAGGGCACTCCAGTGGCATTCGACCAACCGTTAAACTAACGTTCACTTCAAGAGGGCCGAGAGTTAACCGGATGCTGGGAGCATAAACACAGCCGCGACGCCGGTTCCGGCCCGATAAGAGTTGATCGAAAGGACGCATTAAGTGCGCAAGGTTTTCCAGGCCGAGCTTCACCAGATCGGTGAGGAGCTGACCCAGATTTCACAGCTCGTCACGGAGGCGATGAAGAAGGCCACGCAGGCGTTCGAGACGGCCGACACCGAACTGGCCCAGGACGTAATTGCTGCCGACGCCCGCATCGACTTCCTCCAGAACGACCTCGATGAGCGGGCCATCGACGTCCTGGCCCTGCAGGGGCCGGTAGCCAGCGACCTGCGGATGATCGTCGGTTCGCTGCGGATGAGCGCGTCACTGGAGCGCATGGGAGACCTGGCCCGCCATGTCGCGCAGCTGGCCCGCCTGCGCTACCCGGCCAGTGTTGTGCCGGAAAACATGGTGGAGACTTTCAAGGAAATGGCCCGGCTGGACATCGCCATCTCGGAACTGCTCACGGAATTGCTCGAGACGCGCAACCTGGAACTCAGCAAGGACATTTACGCGCACAACACGCGCATCAACGAGCTCCATGCCGGCGTGTTCAAGGCCGTTGCTTCCCCGGACTGGAACAACTCCCCCGTCACCACGGTGGACCTGACCCTGGCCAGCCGCTACTTCGAGCGCTTCGCCGACCACGGTGTCTCCGTGACCCGCAAGGTCAACTACCTGGTGACCGGAGAATGGCAGCCGATCTCGGAGAGCTCCCTGTAGCCCGGCTACACAAAAGAGGTGGGCCGGCCCCCCGGGGGGGGGGGGCGGGCACCTCTTTTTGCGTGGGTGCAGTCCTGCTACTTCTTCTGCTTGCCCTGGTTGGCAACGGCCTGGATCGAGGCCGCGGCGGCTTCCGGATCCAGGTAGGTGCCGCCGGCCTTGACCGGCTTGAGGTCTTCGTCGAGTTCGTAAACCAGCGGTATGCCGGTGGGGATGTTGACGGCGGCAATGTCGGCGTCGGAAATCCCGTCCAGGTGCTTGACCAGCGCACGCAGCGAATTGCCGTGGGCCGCGATCATGACAGTCTTGCCGGACTTGATGTCCTCGGAGATCTCGTTCTCCCAGTACGGCAGGAAACGCTCAAGGACATCCTTGAGGCACTCGGTGCGCGGCTTTTCGTCGTCGGCCAGGTCTGCATACCGGGCGTCGTGCGCCTGGGAGAAGTCGCTGTCGTCCGGCAGGGGCGGCGGCGGAGTGTCGTAGGAACGGCGCCAGAGCATGAACTGCTCCTCGCCGTACTCGGCCAGCGTCTGCGCCTTGTCCTTGCCCTGGAGGGCGCCGTAGTGGCGTTCGTTCAGGCGCCAGCTGCGCTTGACGTCGATCCAGATGCGGTCAGCTTTACCCAGCGCGATATTGGCGGTGTTGATCGCCCGCTGCAGCCGCGAGGTGTAGAGGATGTCGGGAAGAATATCGTTCTCCACCAGCAGTTCCCCGGCACGCAGTGCCTCGGCCCGGCCCAGGTCCGTGAGATCCACATCCACCCAGCCGGTGAAGAGGTTCTTTTCATTCCATTCACTCTGCCCGTGGCGCAGAAGGATCACTTTGTAGGTCATAAAAGCATCGTAGCCGCAGAGCGCGGGACCATGGCAGGGCGCCCGTAACCAACCTGCCTTGTAGCGCGTTATTCGGACCGGCCGTCCCGCCCGCGCTCCCCGAGCCGGCGTCCGGTCCCAAGCATGCTCCGCTGGCCGGTAACATTGTTTGGTGAAAATCCCCTCAAAACCCGTAGGAAATGTGACCCGGGGCACTACAAACCCGAACCGTCTGCGCAGGGTTGACCGATGGCTGTCCGGACCGGAGGGGTGGCGGCTACGGAGGGCAGAAGATCCACTGGTCATTGACCTTGGTTACGGGGCAGCCCCTGTCACGGCGGTTGAACTGCATTCGCGGATCCGCGGGGTTCGGGCCGATGCCAGTGTGATCGGCATTGAAATCGACCCCGAACGGGTGCGGGCAGCCAAGCCGCTGGAGCGGGCGGGCCTGAGCTTTGTCCAGGGCGGATTCGAACTGCCCCTGGGCGGCCGGCGTCCGGTCATGGTGCGGGCGTTCAACGTGCTGCGGCAGTACAGCGAAGACGAATACGCCGCCCACTGGGACATGGTGTGCAGCCGGCTGGCCGACGGCGGAATCTTTATTGACGGAACATGCGACGAGATTGGCCGCCGGTCCACCTGGGTGGTGCTGGAGGCGGGCGGCCCGGTTTCACTGAGCATTTCCCTGCGGTTTGGCGCCTTCAGCCTGCCGTCCGACGTCGCGGAGCGGCTGCCGAAGGCGCTGATCCACCGGAACGTGCCCGGGGAACGTGTGCATGCTTTCCTGCAGGCGATGGACAAGGCCTGGACTGCTGCGGCTCCGATGGCGTCCTACGGCAACCGCCAGCGCTGGATCGAGATGTGCCGCACGCTGCGCACGGAAGGGTGGCCGCTGCTGACCGGGCCAGGCCGCTGGCGGCTGGGAGAGATCACCGTGGCGTGGGACGCCGTCGCACCCGCTGCGGACTAGGAGCGGGGATTACCAGGAGCCGTAGGCTCCGCCGCGCCCCTTGTTCTCATTGAGCGCCGGGCGCACGTCCGCGAGGTAGACCGACGCAGCGACGACGGCGGCCAGTTCAAACAGGAGCAGGGCCAGCGGGCCGAAGAGCAGCACGGAGAGCAGCCCGACGGCGGCAGCACCGCCGGTCAGGCCCAGCCAGAATCCCTTGGTGCGCTTGTAGGCGCGCTCAAAATCCGCGGGCTTCCGCCGCAGGCAGTCGGCAAAGGCCCACAGCTCGATGACCAGCGCCACGATGCCCAGCGCCAGGTAGATGAGGTTCCGCAACAATTCAACAAGTGCCACTGGACCACCCTACCGTGGAAGCGCGCGGTCGAGGTCGTTCCAGAGGTCCTCAACATTTTCGATTCCCACTGACAATCGGAGCAGGTTCTCCGGGACGGAGACCGGTTCCGCCGGCTGACGGCGCCGGCGTTCGATCAGTGACTCAACGCCGCCCAGCGAGGTAGCCGGCAGCCAGAGTTCAACGTTCTCCGTGACGGCGTCAGCGGCCTCGGCGCCGCCGGCAACCTCAATGCAGACAATGGAGCCGAACCCGTCCATCTGCGCGGCTGCGCGGGCATGCCCCGGATCCTGCGGCAGGCCCGGGTAGCGGACCGCTTCCACGCCGGGATGCGATGCCAGCCGGCGTGCCAGTTCCATGGCCGATTCCATGGAACGCTGCACCCGCAGCGCCAGGGTGCGCAGTCCGCGCAGGGCCAGCCACACCTCAAACGGACCGCCCACGGCACCGTGCAGCGAACGGTAGGTAAGCAGGCGGGCCCGCAGGTCCGGATCGGAAGTGACTGTGGCGCCGAGGACGACGTCGGAATGGCCGGAAAGGTACTTGGTCACCGAATGGACCACGACGTCGGCACCCAGGTCCAGAGGCCTGGTTACCAGCGGTGTGGAGAAGGTGTTGTCCACCACGACCAGCGCTCCGGCGGCATGCGCGGCGTCGGCCAGGACCGCGAGCTCGGCCACCTCAAGCATGGGGTTGGTGGGGCTTTCAAGCCAGAGCATGGCAGCGCCGTCGAGCGCGGAGATGACCTCTTCGGTGTTGGCGATGTCCACGGTGCGCACGCTGATGCGGCCGTCCCGGGCGTCCCCGGCTGCGAGCAGGAGCGAACCCTGGTAACTGTGCCGCGGCATCACGAGCGTGCCGCCGGCAGGGATCAGTGACATGGCAGCGATGACTGCGGCGAGGCCGGAAGAGTAGACCAGTGCCGGCAGCTCAGCGTTCTCCAGTGTGCCGAGGGCTTCCTCGAACGGGTCCCAGGTGGGGTTGGAGTACCGGCCGTAGATCCGGTCGCCGTCGCGGGTTTCCCGGGTTCCGTGGAAAGTGGAGGTCAGAACGATTGGCGGGTTGACGGCCGAGTCCGCGGTGCGTTCGGGTCGCCCCGCGGAAACGACGGTGGTTTCCACCGATAACTGTGCTGCGGCCTGCCCGTGCCCGGTTGCTGTGCTCATGGGTTTTAGCGTAGACCGCGCAGCCGTGCCGATGCTGTTCAGGCACCGGCACGGCTGTCATGTTCCTTCACCGACGCTGCCCAACCCAGAGTTCAGACGAATGGTGCCGGGTCCGGGCGGCAGGCAGTTTCCCAGCATCACTGGGTAGGCTAGGCGGGTGAGTATTTCTGAACCCCGTACCGGACTTTTCATCGCTTTCGAAGGCGGCGACGGCGCGGGCAAGTCGACCCAGGCAGCGCTGCTCACCCAAACACTGCAGGACGCCGGACGAACCGTGCTCCGCACCCGCGAACCCGGCGGAACACCCGTAGGTGAAAAGCTGCGTTCCCTGGTCCTGGAACACGGCCACGGGCAGATCGATGCCCGCACCGAAGCCCTGATCTTCGCTGCCTCCCGCGCCGCCCACGTGGAACAGGTGATCCTGCCCGCGCTGGAGCGCGGCGACGTCGTGGTCTGCGACCGCTACATCGATTCGTCGGTTGCCTATCAGGGCGCCGGACGGAACCTGGGCACCGGCGAAGTGCGCTCCGTCAACGAATGGGCCACCGGAGGGCTGGTACCGGACCTGACCGTGCTGCTGGATGTGGACCCGGAAGCCGGACGCAGCCGTCGCACCGCCTCCGATGCCGCCGAAGACCGGCTCGAATCCGAGCCGGACAGCTTCCACGGCAGCATCCGGCGGGCCTTTTTGGCTTTGGCCGAAGCTTCGCCTGGCCGGTACCTGGTCCTGGACGCCGCAGCGCCGGTCCCCGAGCTGGCAGGAAAAATCCTCGCCCGCGTTGAGGAACTGCTGCCGTGAGCGTCTGGGATGATCTCCAGGGCCAGACGCCCGTAGTCGAACAGCTGCGCCGTGCCGCAGCGCAGGAGCGACCCACCCACGCCTGGCTGTTCACCGGTCCTCCCGGATCAGGAAGGTCCAATGCCGCCCGCGCCTTCGCCGCGGCGCTGCTGTGCGAGGAGCCGGATCCGGCCCAGCGCGGATGCGGCACCTGCCGCTCCTGCCGCACCGCAATGGCCGGCTCCCACGCCGATGTTTCCTCCGTGACCACTGAAAAGGTCACCATCAGCATCGACGAAGCCCGTGAGCTGGTGAAGAAGGCGCAGGACAAGCCGTCCACCGGGCGCTGGCGTGTGCTGATCGTTGAAGACGCCGACCGCATGCAGGAACGCAGCACCAACGTGCTGCTCAAAGCGATCGAAGAACCGCCGCCGCGGACCATCTGGCTGCTGTGTGCGCCCAGCCCGGGCGATGTGCTGGTCACCATCCGCTCCCGCTGCCGGCCCGTGGGCCTGCGGCTGCCTCCGGTGCAGGACGTCGCCGAGCTGCTGGTACGCCGTGACGGAATCGACCCGGATGTGGCACAGGACGCGGCCCGCTCGGCACAGAGCCATGTGGGTGTAGCCAAACGGCTGGCCACCGATGAAGGGGCGCGGCAGCGGCGGGAGAAGATCGTCCGGCTGCCGCTGTCCCTGCGCAGTGTTTCCGGTGCCATGAAAGCCGCCGCTGACCTGGTTGCCCTGGCCGAGGCGGAAGCCGCCAGTTCCTTCGAGGCGCGCGACGCCGAGGAGAAGGCTGCACTGCTGGCGTCCCTCGGTGCGCCGGAGTCCGGGACCTTGCCGCCGTCGATGCGCAGCCAGGTCAAGCGCCTGGAAGAAGACCAGCTGCGCCGGGCCAAGCGGTCCAAGAACGACTACTTCGACCGCGCCCTCACCGACCTCCTCTCTTTCTACCGTGACGCTCTGGTGCTGGCACTGGATTCCGGCACGGATCTGGTGAACGAACCGCTGCGCTCCGAACTGGAGGCTTTTGCCGCCCGCACCACGCCGGAGGCCATCCTGGCGCGCATGGAGGAAATCAATGCGGTGCGCCGGCGGCTGGTCACCACCAACGTGGCCCCGCTGCTGGCGATCGAAGCCATGGCTGTCAGCCTTTTGTGAAGCACCGCGAACCCCACTACGAAGCCCGCACCCCCGGACCAGGAGCCGCCGCAATGACCCTTGAACGACGCCGACCGCGGGTTGCCGCCCGCATCCTGCGCCGCGCCGCCGCGGCCTCAACTGCCGCCGTCGTCCTGGCCGGCCTGGTTGCCTGCACTCCTGACAGTTCCGACGGGCCCGCTGAGGGAACGAAAACCGCGGCGCCCGAAGTTGTCGGCGACGTCCCCGGGGAGCTGGAGGACTTTTATACCCAGGAAGTGGTCTGGGAATCCTGCGAAGGCGATTTCCTGTGCGCCACCGTGGAAGTTCCCCTGGATTATGAAAATCCGGGAAAGCGAAGCATTGAGCTGAGCGTGATCCTCGCCGAGGCCGGCGGCACGCCGGCGGGAACCGTACTGGTGAACCCGGGCGGCCCCGGCGGCTCCGGCTACACCACCGTCCGGGACTCCCTGGAGGGAATTACCACGGACCGGCTGCGCCGCGAATTCAATATCCTGGGCTTCGACCCCCGCGGAGTCGGCCGGTCCACTCCGGTGGACTGCCTCAGCGATGAGGAACTCGACGAAGCACGCGCCGAAATCCTGGACCCCTCCACCGATGCCGGGCTGGAAGAAGCCCGGGCCAGCGCCGCCGAGTACGCCGATGCCTGCGCGGAGGCCTCCGGCGAGCTCCTCGGGTTCGTGGACACTGAAAGTGCTGCCCGGGACATGGACATCCTGCGCGCCGTCGCCGGCGACCCGAAGCTGAACTACCTGGGCTTCTCCTACGGCACGTTCCTGGGCGCAACCTACGCCGAGCTGTTCCCCGGGAAGGTGGGCCGCCTGGTCCTGGACGGAGGCCTCGATCCGGCCGCCAGCAACGAGGAAATCACCCTGGGACAGGCGCGGGCGTTCGAGAAGGCCATCCGCGCCTATGTCCAGGATTGCCAAACTTCCTCCGGCTGCCCGCTGGAAGGCACCGTGGATGACGGCGTGCAGACGATCCGTGACCTCATTGCCTCCGTTGAAGCCAGTCCGCTCAGCGCCTCCGACGGACGCCTGGTGACCGTCTCCACGTTCGTCAGCGGGTTCATCCTGCCGCTGTATAACGACGCGAACTGGCCGGCCCTTACCCAGGCCCTCAGCTCCGCCCTCCGCGGCGATCCCACCACCATGCTGATGCTGGCGGACCTCGGTGCGGAACGGAACCCGGACGGCACCTACGAGTCCAACTCCTATGAGGTCTTCAGCGCCGTGAACTGCCTGGACTACCCGATGGAGGCTGATCCCGTGCAGATGGCCGCTGACGCCGCGGAACTGGAGGAGGCCTCCCCCACGCTGGGACGTTTCCTCGCCTACGGCGGGCTGACCTGCGAAGCCTGGCCCTACGAACCGGTCAACGAGCCCCGGCCGCTCACCGCCGAGGGCTCCGATCCAATCGTGGTGGTCGGCACCACCGGCGACCCCGCCACCCCGTACGAATGGTCCCAGTCCCTCGCCGGACAGCTGGACTCCGCCGTGCTGGTGACCTGGGAAGCCGAAGGCCACACCGCCTACGGACGGGGGAACCAGTGCATTGCCGACGCCGTGGATGACTACTTCATTGACGGCACGGTCCCCGAGGACGGCCTCGTCTGCTCCTAGGGACGGGATGCGGTGTCCGGTTCCTTTCCGGACCGGGCACCGCAGGCCGGCAGCGCTTTTGACCGCGCTGCCCGCGCCGTATAAAGTAATTCCTTGTGGATTCTGGCCGGTGACCGGCTGGAGGAAGCCCGCCTCCTTAGCTCAGTTGGTAGAGCGTCTCACTCGTAATGAGAAGGTCGCCAGTTCGATTCTGGCAGGAGGCTCCACTTTCGAAGCCCCCGGCACCAGCACTGGTTCCGGGGGCTTCGCTGCAGAGCCATGGACTTCCGGGAGCCGACATCACTTTCCTTCGCAAAGCGCTCCGGAAGCACCCCAACACCGCGCAGGCAACCGGCTACGTCCTGCACGTTTTCTTCGGCGTCTGCATCCTGGCCTTCGTGAATGATCCGGTGGCCGGCATCATTGCCGTCATGCCGATCGTGTTCGGACTTATCGGGCTCGCCCGGCTGCTCAAGCGCATCAGCGGGGAGCACCGGAAGCGCCCGGAACGCGCAGGCTGACAAGGCCGGAAGCGCTCCGGCACCCACTCGGTCTGGGATACTTGAGGGACCCCCATATCCCGAAAGCTAGGAACCCAAATGGCTTTGCTCGACCCGTCCATCTGGACGGACAAGATTTACGTCAACGGCTGGCGCGACGGCGGTGCAGGTTCCGCTGACGCTGTGGAACCGGCCACCGGAGAGAAGCTTGGCAGCTACGGCGTAGCCTCCGTTGACGACGTCCTTGAGGCTGCCCGCACCGCTGCGGCAGCACAGAAGGAATGGGCTGCCCGCAAGCCGGAAGAACGCGCCGCAGTGCTGCGCCGCGCCGGCGCCCTGTGGGAAGAACACGCCGCGGAACTCGGCGGATGGATCACCCGCGAGGCAGGCAGCATCCCGGCCAAGGCCGCACTCGAAACACACAGCGCGGCGAACGAATGCTACGACGCATCCGCCCTTCCGTCCCACCCCGCCGGCGAAGTACTGGCCACCAACGAACAGCGCTGGTCCTTCTCCCGGCGCCGTCCCGCCGGCGTCGTTTCGGTGATCGCGCCGTTCAACTTCCCGCTGATCCTCTCCATCCGCGCCGTTGCCCCGGCGCTGGCCCTAGGCAACGCCGTCCTGCTCAAGCCGGACCCCCGCACCGCCGTGTGCGGCGGCGTCGCACTGATGCGCGTCTTCGAAGAAGCAGGTCTGCCTGCCGGTCTGCTCTCCCTGCTTCCCGGTGCCGCGGAAATCGGTGCCGCCGTCGTAGAGGCACCGGAAGTCCGCGTCATTGCCTTCACCGGCTCCACCGGCGCGGGCCGCAAGATCGCCGAATCCGCCGGCCGCCTGCTCAAGCGAGCGCACCTGGAACTGGGCGGAAACAACGCCATGATCGTGCTCCCCGGAGCTGACCTGGCTAAGGCTGCCTCCGCCGCGGCCTTCGGATCGTTTATGCACCAGGGCCAGATCTGCATGACCACCGGGCGCCACATTGTGCACGAGGACATCTACGAGCAGTATGTCGAGGCCCTCGCCGAGAAGGCATCCCACCTGCCGGTGGGCGACCCGGCAGGCGGCCAGGTGGCCCTGGGCCCGATCATCGACGAGAACCAGCTGAAGAAGATCGACGGCATCGTGCAGGACGCGGTTGCAGCAGGGGCGCGCCTGGCAGCAGGCGGCACCAGCGAAAACCTGTTCTACCGGCCCACCGTGCTAGCCGACGTGGCGAAGGACAACCCGGCCTGGACCCAGGAAATCTTCGGCCCGGTCGCTCCCGTGATGAAGTTCAGCACCGTGGACGAAGCCGTGGAACTGGCGAACGACAGCGAGTACGGTCTTTCGCTCTCGATCCTCGGTGACGTGGGGCTGGCCATGGAGATTGCCGACCGCGTGGAATCCGGAAAGGTCCACATCAACGAACAGACCGTCAACGACGAATCCAACGCGCCGTTCGGCGGCGTCAAGGATTCGGGCAACGGCGGCCGGGTCGGCGGCGCAGCGGCCAACCTGGAATCATTCACCGAAATACAGTGGCTCACCATGCGCCCGGAGATTGCTCCCTACCCGTTCTAGCGCTGGCTTTCCGGAACACCGGAACAGTTAGGATGCGGCGGCTGCCCTCAGGCGGCCGCCGCATCCTGTGTTTTGCAGACCGTCCAAACCTCAAGATCAGCGAAACTTTTTGGCGGAAGATTGAGCCAACTACCGGCAGATCTTGAGGATTTACCCCGGTTTGGCTGGATAGGGTCATCGCAGAAGCAAACTTCGGCGCACCCCAAAAGCGCAGAAACCTGATTCAGACTTTCCCCAAGAAAGAACCGCAGTATCCCCTAATTAGTTACTGCGAATGAACGAGCCGCACAGTTGCATGTGTGGTGCCGGCCGCCCGTCCGTGGCAGGCACTTGGCTCGCCGCTCCGGCACCTACCCCAATGGGTGCCGGGGCGCGGCCGGGAATCGCCGGCGCGCGCCGCCGGACCGGCTAACCGGCCTCCGGCCTGCGAAGATTCAAAGCGGCCCGAATCCGGGCCTCGGCGTCCGCGGGAGCGGCAGAAGCCGCAACGTTCGACTCCTCAACGGCACGAAGAACTTCACTGCGCTGGATCTTCACTCCCCTGGGCGCATCAATGCCGATCCGCACGCCGTCTCCGCGCGAATCGAGCACGGTAATGACAATGTCATCACCAATCAGGATCTGTTCTCCTGATTTCCGCGTTAGCACGAGCATTTGCTTACTCTATCGCACCCGCCAAGCCGCTTAGCCGAAACCGTTCCCGGGCAGCGGGCGGCGTCTTCTCTGGATTTGGTCGGCGAGCCAAACGGTCAGAATTCAAGAAGCATTCAGAACCGGAGGGCGGGTAACGTAGGCCACCTACCCTCGTTGGCGCTGCAGAGGAGCATCATGACCACGGCGACGGATTCAGCTACCGGCAACCCAGACGCACACCCGGCGGACCGGCACGAGACGATCCGTGTGATCGGGGCGCGGGAGAACAACCTGCGCGACGTCAGCGTGGACATCCCCAAACGGCGGCTGACCGTGTTCACGGGTGTTTCCGGCTCAGGCAAGTCCTCCCTGGTTTTCGCCACCATCGCGGCGGACTCCCAGCGCATGATCAATGAAACCTACAGTGCCTTTGTGCAGGGGTTTATGCCGTCCCTGGCGCGGCCGGACGTGGACCGGCTGGAGGGGCTCACGACGGCGATCATCGTGGACCAGGAACGGATGGGCGCCAATCCGCGCTCCACGGTTGGGACCGCCACGGACGCCAATGCCATGCTGCGGATTCTCTTCAGCCGGCTGGGCAAACCGTATATCGGTTCCCCCAACGCCTTCTCCTTCAACGTTCCCTCGGTCCGGGCCAGCGGAGCCATCACCGTGGAACGCGGCGGGAAGACCAAGGCAGAAAAAGCCACGTACAACCGGCTGGGCGGCATGTGCCCGAGGTGTGAAGGGACGGGGAACGTCAGTGACTTCGACCTGAGCGTGCTCTATGACGATTCCAAGTCCATCCTTGAGGGCGCGCTCACAATCCCCGGCTACAGCATGGACGGCTGGTACGGCAGGATCTTCAGCAACACCGGACTCTTCGACCCCAGCAAACCGATCTCAAAGTTCACCAAGAAGGAACTGCAGGCCCTGCTTTATGCCGAGCCGACCAAGCTGAAGGTGGACGGCATCAATGTCACCTTCGAAGGACTGATTCCCAAAATCCAGAAGTCGATGCTGTCCAAGGACCGGGAGGCCATGCAGCCGCACATCCGTGCCTTCGTGGACCGTGCCATCACGTTCTCCACGTGTCCTGAGTGCGGAGGCACCCGCCTCGCGCAGGAGGCCCTGTCGTCGAAGATCATGGGAAAGAACATCGCCGATCTGTGTTCAATGCAGATCAGTGACCTGGCAGCGTGGGTGCGGAAACTCGACGAGCCTTCGGTGGCCCCGCTGCTGGCCGGGCTGCAGCACCTGCTGGACTCCTTCACCGAGATCGGACTGGGCTACCTGTCCCTGGAGCGGTCCGCGGGAACACTGTCCGGCGGCGAATCCCAGCGGACCAAGATGATCCGTCATCTCGGCTCCTCCCTCACGGACGTCACGTACGTCTTCGACGAGCCGAGCATCGGCTTGCATCCCCATGACATCCAGCGGATGAACCAGCTGCTGCTGGCACTGCGGGACAAGGGCAACACCGTGCTGGTGGTGGAGCACAAGCCGGAAATGATGGCGATCGCAGACCACGTAGTTGATCTCGGTCCGGGAGCAGGTTCCGGCGGCGGGGAGATCTGCTTTGAGGGCACGCTCGACGGCCTTCGCGCCTCCGGGACCGTCACCGGCCGCCACCTGGATGACCGGGCGCAGCTGAAGGACTCGGTACGGGAGCGTTCGGGAGTGCTTGAGGTCCGCGGCGCCGCCCTGAACAACCTGCAGGACGTCGACGTCGACATTCCGCTCGGCGTCCTGTGCGTCTTCACCGGAGTGGCGGGTTCCGGCAAGAGTTCCCTGATCCGCGGCTCGGTGGCGAAGCGGGACGGCGTCGTCGTCATTGACCAGAGCGGGATCAAGGGGTCCCGGCGCAGTAACCCGGCCACCTACACGGGCCTGCTGGAACCGATCCGTAAGGCGTTCGCGAAAGCCAACGGGGTGAAGCCGGCGCTGTTCTCCTCCAACTCAGAGGGAGCGTGCCCGGTCTGCAACGGTGCCGGGGTCATCTATACCGATCTGGGGGTCATGGCTACGGTGGAGTCCACCTGCGAGGAATGTGAGGGCAAGCGGTTCCAGGCCACCGTGCTGGACTACACGCTGGGCGGGCGGAACATCGCCGAGGTGCTGGCGATGTCCGTTGCAGAGGCCGAGGAGTTTTTCCGTGAGGGTCCCGCCCGTACACCCGCCGCTCACCAGGTCCTTGAACGCCTGGCCGATGTGGGCCTGGGTTACCTGAGCCTCGGCCAGCCACTGACCACGCTCTCCGGCGGGGAGCGCCAGCGCCTGAAACTGGCCGCCCAGATGACGGACAAGTTCGCGAAGAGCAGCATCTACGTCCTCGACGAGCCCACCACTGGCCTGCACCTGGCCGACGTCGAGCAGCTGCTGGGACTGATCGACCGCCTGGTGGACTCGGGCAAGTCAGTGATCGTGATTGAACACCACCAGGCCGTGATGGCCCACGCTGACTGGATCATCGACATGGGTCCCGGCGCAGGGCACGACGGCGGCCGGGTGGTGTTTGAAGGCACGCCGGCTGACCTGGTGGCCGGCCGACAGACCCTCACCGGAGAACATCTGGCCGGCTACGTAGCCTAAGCCGGGGTCCGGGCGCTTTAGGCGCTGTGGACCACGGGGGCGTAGCAGGGGGCAGGCTGGAGGTGCGGGTCCTGGCGGGTCAGTCCCCCTGCGGTCCATTCGGCGACGGACTGCAGGTAGGCGTTGCGGCGGGCGGGCGAAATCCTGGACTCAATCGGCTCGGGCGTACCGGTATCGGAATAGTGGGTGCGCAAGCCGTCCCGGAGCAGACGGATTGCCTCTGCGCGCTGCTGGGAAACCGCTGAGTGGGTCGAGCCCAGCTCTGCTGCGAGTTCCTTGACCGTCCGGTCGTGGAAGTAGACCTGTTCAACGATGTAGCGCATCTTCTCCGGCAGGACCGCCACAGCTGCCCGCAGGTACTGCAGGTTCTCGGCGGAGAGTGCGGCAGACTCAGGGGAAGGCAGGCTGCTGATCAGCGAATCGGAGATTGCATCGTCCAGGTGGGAGACCGTCCGGGATGCATCTGCCATCGCATCTTCCGCGACGGAGCGCTCCACTCCCATCGCCGAGGCAATTTCATCAACCTTCGGCGACCTGCCCAGTGCTGCCGTCAGCGTCTCGCGGACCGCAAGGGTTTCCTTGATCCGGCGCCGGGCGGTGCGGGTGGCCCAGTCATTGGCGCGCATCTCGTCCGTGAACGCACCGGTAATCCGGCGCCGCGCGTATGCGCCGAACGGGACCCCCAACTCTGCGTTGTAGGAATCCGCCGAGGTAATAAGCGCTATTGCACCCACTGATGCCAGGTCGTCCCTGGACAGATGCGTAGCCTTCGCGCATACCTCGGACACCAGGTATCCGACCAGCGGAAGGTTCTCCACAACCAGCCGGTTGCGCTCTTCACGATTCAACTCTTGGACCCCCAAGTCCGTAGTTCCCCAAATAAGATGTCGCGCTCGAACGAAACCGGACGGCGGGCCTCCCCCAAAGAGTCTCACCAGTAACGAACGCAACATCTGCAATTTATCACTACGATGGTCAGGGGAAGCCGCTAATGCGTGTTTCCTCTTGATTAACATTTTCTGGCCGTGGGGGCGGGGAGTTTCAGGACTCGTAAGTTTCAGTCGTTTTCCCCCCGCCCGGGACGAAAACCACTCGCAACGCAGGAGGTGAGCCGCACATGGATCCGCAGAAATTATCAGCGTTGCTCTGGAAAGAGCGGGAACTGCTCGAGTTCCTGGCATTCAAGCTGGATGAACAGCAGCTGCTCCTGACCACGGGCAGGATCCGCTGGATAAAGTTCGCCAATACGGAAATAGAGCAGGCAACCCAGCGCCTGCGTGCCGCCGGCCTGGCACGTGATCTTGCCGTGTCAGCCCTGGCTTCAGACTGGGGACTGGCAGAGGACGCCAGCCTGCGCCGGATCATTGCCGGTGCTCCCTCCGGCCCGTGGGCGGAGATCTTCACCTCCCACCTTGACGCGATGACTTCCCTGACAAATGAGATCCGCGAACTCCGCGATGCCAATGAGCAGCTGCTCCGGGAAGCGGTACGTTCCACCGAGGAGTCCATTGCCGGTGCGTCCGGTGAGAATCCCCGAACGGTTGACCGGAAGCTGTAGCCGTACGTCACAAAAGGAAACTGCCGTCACAAAAGAAAGTGCTCCTTCCCCGCCGGGGGAAGGAGCACTTTGCTTTAATCGGGGCGCTGAAGCCTAGGCGAAATCGGATGTGGCCGGATCGGCACCGAAACGGGTGCCGTTGTCCAGCGCGTTGATCGCCTGGATGTCCTCGTCGGAAAGCTTGAGGTCCAGTGCGGCCCAGTTTTCGCGGATGCGGGATTCCGTGACGGACTTCGGAATCACGATGTTGCCCAGTGCCAGGTGCCAGGCGATAACCACCTGGGCGGGCGTGGCGCCGTCGTACTTTTCAGCGATCTGCTGCAGAACTGCGTCATCCAGCAGACCCTGGCCGGAGCCCAGCGGCGAGTAGGACTGGTGCTTGATGTTGTGCTTGGCTTCGAACTCGCGCAGTTCGGTCTGGGCCAGGTACGGGTGGGTTTCCACCTGGTTCAGGACGGGGACCACGCCGGTGGCGTCGATGATTTCCTGCAGCGCCTCCACCGTGAAGTTGCAGACGCCGATCGACTTGACCCGGCCGGACTTCTGCAGCTCAACCAGCGCCTTCCAGGTGTCCACGTACTTGCCCTGCTTGGGCTGGAGCCAGTGGATCAGGTACAGGTCAAGGTATTCCAGGCCCAGTCGCTCCATGGAGGCGTCGAAAGCGGCCAGGGTTTCTTCGTACCCCTGGTCGGCGTTCCAGACCTTCGTGGTGATGAACAGGTCTTCGCGCGGCAGGCCGGAGGCAGCGATGGCGCGGCCGACGCCGGCCTCGTTGCCGTAGATCTTGGCGGTGTCGATGTGGCGGTAGCCGGCCTCGAAAGCCATGCCCACGGTCTTTTCCGCGAGTTCGTCCTCAACCCGCCAGACGCCGTAGCCGAGCTGGGGAATGGTGTTGCCGTCATTGAAGGTGACGAGTGGAGATGTAGTCATGGTCCCCATCCTCCACCCGCTGCACCAGCTCCGCCGACCAAAAGGGCCGGTGTTTGCTGGACGCGAAATCGACGCGGCGGCCCTTGCGGCCGGAGCACGTTCAGCCGCGGGAAGCTGCGAGCACCCGTTCGGCCTCGGCGACGTCCTCTTCCACCAATTCAGCACGGCGGCGGACGTTCTCCACGCCGGCGGAGGCAATGCCCCACCGCTCCCCCTCCAGGCGTGACATGGCCGCAGCCTCCGCGGCGGCGGCCAGCGAATTCCCGGACCGGGAAAGCGCCCGGTGAACGGCGATCAGCCCGCCGGGAATGTCCTGGCCGGTGCTCGGAAGCTGTTTCTGGGCTCCTGCGCAGACTGCCCGGACGCGCGGCTGCAGGGCTGCGAGGGTGTTGGCGACGAGGGCAAGCTCGTTGTACAGGGCGTCGTCTTCCACGCCTTCAAGCATCTGGTGGTAGCGGTCCAGGCCGCGGGTAAACCGGTCGTGGGCACGGCGCCACACACCCTTGCCGAGTTCGGTGTCGTCCTTGCGCCCCTGCCGGGCTGCTGCGAAAAGTGCCATCCTGCCGGAAATTCTACAGATAACTCTACAAATACTGTCCGGGACCCGCGTGGGGCTCAACGCGGCCGCCCCCACCGGGCTGCTGGCCGGGCTGCTGGCCGGGCTGCGCTGCGGTGCCGGTACGCCGCGGCTCGCCGTTTTCACCGATCACGACGCCGGGCGCCAGTACGGTGCCGGGGGGAAGCTGGCGGAGCTGCAGCCTGCTCTGCAGCTGCTGGTTGGCAGTCTGCTGGGCAGCGATCGCCGTCTGGATTCCGCGGAACAAGCCTTCAAGCCAGCCCACCAGCTGAGCCTGTGCAATGCGCAGTTCGGCGTCCGTGGGAGTGGCGTCGTCCGGGAAAGGCAGGTTGATCCTCTCGAGCTCAGTCACCAGCTCCGGGGCCAGCCCGTCATAGAGCTCCTTGAGCGAGCGTTCGTGGATTTCAGCGAGCCGGTTCCTGGCGGCGTCGTCCAGCGGCGCGTTGCGGACCTCTTCAAGCAGCTGCTTGATCATGGTCCCTATCCGCATGACTTTGGCCGGTTCGTCCACCAGCTCGTTTAGCTTGGCCGGCCCGGACCTGGCGGCTGAGGGCTGGGCCCCTGACGACTCCGCCTTCTCGTCCCCGGTGCCGCTTCCCGCGTGGCCGGCATCGTCCGGGTGAATGGCCTGGACCTGCTGGTCCGTGCCGTCCCGGTCCGGTGTCTCCGAAGAAGTACCGGCCGGGCCGCCGGGAGCTTCCATCCCGGAGGCGGCCGCAGATCCGTTCTCTTCAGTCATGAATTAATGCTCTCACGCATGCCGCCGGTTGGTCCGGGGTTCAGTCGCTTTCCAGCTCTTCCTCGCGCATTTGTGCATACTCCCCGTCCGGGCTCAGTCCGGCGGCGAACTGTCCGGCGTTCAGCTGGCCTGCCGTGTAGTGCTTCTCGTCGAATTCCGGTCCGGCCTTGGGATCTTCGGCCAGTCCGGCGTCCTCGGCCAGATGATCGTCTTCGTTGTCCGGCTCCGGCAGCGGGAGGCTGATGTCTTCGCGCAGGTGGGGGTCGCTGGGTAGGTCCTTGTTCTCTGCCATTCCCCCAGCAAAGCAGTATCCGGGAATCGTCTCAACACTCCCCCAACCACCGAGATGGCAGAAACTGCTCTTTTGGGACCTGTAACGTGCAGTTTCTGCCATCTCGATGGGTTGGTAGGGCGGAGGAAGCGGGTCAGCAGCAGCGCCCGCCGGGGTTGGCATCCTGGCGGTCCATCTTGTCCCGCCAGAACTCCCGCTCCGTCAGCGGCGCGGAGGAACAGCCCGACGCCGCGTGGTGGGCCTGGTATTTGCGGTATGCGTCCTCCCCCATCACGTCACGGAAGAAGCGGATGAATCCGCGCAGGTGTCCAACGACCGCAGCCATCAGTGACCCGCCACCGCTGGTTTCTTGGCCTCCGGCAACGCATCCCACTGCGCCTGGATCTTCTTCTCCTCCTCGGTGGCGAAGAAGCCGGCCGGCGCGAAGGTCCGCGACGCCACGGCCGGATCCTCGGCGCTGGGCGCCCCGCCGGAGCGGAAGGAACGCACCGAGGCAATGACAGCCGTGATGATCACGATGATCGCCAGGGACACGAACAGGATGGAAAGCAGGCCCTGCACGAAGGTGTTCCGAACGACTGCTTCCATCGCTTCCACGGTCTTTGCCGTGCCGAAGCTGGTTTCCCCGGCCTCCAGCGCATTGCGGAAGGCGTTGTGCTGGGCCCAGTAACCGACGGCGGGGACCGGCGAGAAGATCTTGTACATCGACGCTGTGATGGTAACGACGGAGGCGAAGGCCAGCGGCAGCACCACCACCCAGATGTACTTGAAGACGTTCTTCTTCGCCAGAATGGCCAGACAGATGGCCAGAGCAATGGCAGCCAGCAGCTGGTTGGCAATGCCGAACAGCGGGAAGAGCGTGTTGATGCCGCCCAGCGGGTCCGTCACTCCCATGATCAGGATGGACCCCCACCCTGCGACCATGATGGCCGTACAGATCCAGGCGCCGGTGCGCCACCCCGTATCCCGGAACTTCGGCACGAAGTTCCCGATCGAGTCCTGCAGCATAAAGCGGGCAACACGGGTGCCGGCGTCCACGGCGGTGAGGATGAACAGCGCCTCGAACATGATGGCGAAGTGGTACCAGAAAGCCATCATGGCCGGGCCGCCGATGAAGCTCTGCATGATCATCGCCAGGCCTACGGCCAGGGTGGGTGCACCGCCGGTGCGGGACACCACTGACTCCTCACCGACGTCGGAGGCAAGGGAGGTGAGCATGTCCGGCGTGAGGTTCACGCCCACCAGGCCCAGGGAGTTCACAAAGGCGACGGCGCCCTCCACGGTTCCGCCGGTGGCGGCAGCGGAGGAGTTCATGGCGAAGTAGATGCCGCGGTCCAGGGAAATCGCCGCAACCAGGGCCATGATGGCCACGAAGGACTCCATCAGCATGCCGCCGTAGCCGATGAACCGGGTCTGGCGTTCCTTCATGATCATCTTCGGGGTGGTCCCGGAGGAGATCAGGGCGTGGAACCCGGACAGGGCGCCGCAGGCAATGGTGACGAACAGGAACGGGAAGAGCGGCCCGGCGACCACGGGACCGTCATCACGCGAGGCGAACTCACTGAAGGCCGGAACACTGATCTCCGGGCGGACGATAATGATGGCGACCGCCAACATGACGATCGTGCCGATCTTCATGAAGGTAGAGAGGTAGTCGCGCGGGGCCAGCAGCAGCCAGACCGGCAGGACGGCGGCGATGAACCCGTAGATGATAATGCCCCAGGCAATGGTCACCCGGTCCAGGGAGAAGATCGCGACGCCCCATTCGGTGTCGGCGATCCAGCCGCCGCCCACGATTGCCAGCATCAGCAGCACAAAGCCGATGATGGAGACTTCGCTGACCTTTCCGGGGCGCAGGTAGCGCAGGTACACGCCCATGAACAGGGCGATCGGGATGGTCATGGCTACGGAGAAGACACCCCAGGGGCTCTCACCGAGCGCGTTCACGACTACCAGCGCCAGGATGGCCACGATGATGATCATGATGGTCAGCGTGGCGATCAGCGCAGCAGTGCCGCCGATCAGGCCGAGTTCCTCACGGGCCATCTGGCCCAGGGAACGCCCGCCGCGGCGCATGGAGAAGAACATGACCAGGTAGTCCTGGACCGCGCCGGCGAGGATCACGCCCACGATGATCCAGACCGTACCGGGCAGGTAGCCCATCTGGGCGGCCAGGACCGGGCCTACCAGCGGGCCGGCTCCGGCGATCGCGGCGAAGTGGTGACCGTAGAGAACCCGCCGGTCGGTGGC
Organism: Arthrobacter sp. 3Tela_A; assembly: GCF_049311025.1. Classification (NCBI taxonomy): domain Bacteria; kingdom Bacillati; phylum Actinomycetota; class Actinomycetes; order Micrococcales; family Micrococcaceae; genus Arthrobacter; species Arthrobacter sp. 3Tela_A. Next base: position 7,225 of record NZ_JAXIOM010000028.1, on the reverse strand, counting down.
GGCGTAGTCCTTGCCGTCTGCCTTGTACTCCGCAGGCGTGGCCCGGCGGTCATTGGGTTTGAGCAGGTGCCGCTCGATGTACTTCGAATAGAACCGGTAACCGATCAGGTACGTACAGACCGCTGCAAAAACGAACCAGATGGCATTGACCGTTTCGCCGCGGACGATCGCCAGCATGGTCCAGCTAACACCGCCCAGCAGCGCGATGCCTACCCAAACCGCGATTTTCAGCGGGGTCCAGGTGCTGCGCCCTGCCTCGCCGTCGTCGTCGACCGCCACCGGCGGCAGGTCCGGGTCCTGGACGAGGACGTCTGCGGCCCCGGTGCCGGGATCCGGGCGGTCCGGATCCCTCCGGCGCCGATTGTTTTCGCTCATGGTGCTACCCCTTGTCAGCAGTGCGGGTCCTCACCTTTGGGAAAAGGTGCGGGTGATGCGCAAGAGGCTAGCACCGCGATGAGGCGCAGGTCACACACGCCGGGGCAGGTTCGGCGACCAAGTTCCGCCCCGGCAGTTCCGCCTAAATGGTCAGGAGGATCTTTCCGGTGTGCTGGCCGGAATCGAAGTATTCGTGGGCGGCAGCTGCCTCGGCCAGCGGAAACGTGCGGTCCACCAGCGGCTTGACGCTGCCGTCCTTGAGCAGCGGCCAGACATATTCGCCCACGGCTGCCATGATGGCGCTCTTTTCCGCTTCCGGGCGCGCGCGCAGCGTGGTGCCCATGACGGCGCAGCGCTTGCGCATCAGGGCATTGAGGTCCAGTTCGGCCCGGGTCCCGCCCTGCAGACCGATGATGACCAGCCGGCCTTCGACGGCGAGCGCGTCGAGGTTGCGCTGCAGGTACTTGGCTCCCATGACGTCCAGGATCACGTCCGCCCCGTGCCCGTTGGTGGCGGCACGGACCTCCTCAACGAAGTCCTGTTCCTTGTAGTTGATCAGCACTTTGGCACCGAGGCTGCGGGCGAGCTCCAGCTTGGCGGGGCTCGATGCCGTCACCATGGGCACTGCTCCGAAGGCGGCCACAAGCTGGATGGCCATGGTGCCGATGCCGCCGGCACCGCCGTGGATCAGCACGTACTCGCCTTCACGGACGCCGGCGGCCATAAAGAGGTTGGAGAACACGGTAGCGGCAACTTCGGGCAGTGCCGCGGCGGTCACCAGATCCATGTCCGCCGGAACCGGCAGCACCTGCCCGGCAGGGACTGCCACCTGCTCTGCGTAACCGCCGCCGGAGAGCAGGGCAACGACGTCGGCTCCCACTTCCAGCCCTTCCACACCGGTGCCGATGGCGGCCACGCGTCCGGAGACCTCGAGTCCCGGATATTCCGGTGCTCCCGGAGGCACGGGATAGTTTCCCTGCCGCTGCAGGACATCGGCCCGGTTCAGCCCGGCAGCGACGACATCGATCAGGACTTCTCCCGGTCCCGGCACTGGTGCCGGGACATCGGAGTGGGCCAGGACTTCCGGACCACCCGGTTCGGTAATGACGATCGCTTTCATGGAACCTCCTGCTGGTGGGGAGAAAATTTTGGTGATCTGCGCTCATCTGCCAGACTACTAAGCGGAGGAAGGTTGTCCGAGCGGCCGATGGAGCTGGTCTTGAAAACCAGTGTGCGGTAACCCCGTACCAAGGGTTCGAATCCCTTACCTTCCGCTCACGCGGTGAAACAGTATGTCCCCAAGGGATGTAACGGTCCATCAGAAAACGCCCCGGTCTGCAGACCGGGGCGTTTTTCCATGCCCTTCTCGATGCCAATGCATATTGCTCCCGGATGTTACTTTGCCGATTTATAAGCATGCTTGGCGTGCGCATAGTCTCTTCTGGTGGTTTCCGGCCCATTGGGGGGTGGAGAACCAAAACCAATTACCGCAGAAGGAGTTATTCGCATGAATTCCGCCCGCCAGGTACAACTGGCCCGCGCCGGAAAAGCCATCACGGCTGCCGCCTTTGCACTCGTGCTCGCAGGCTGCGGAGCCTCAGGCTCCGCCGAAAAGGACGAACCGAAGACCAGCGAGTCGCCCGCCGCGGCGTCGGCCTCGCCCGAAGCCGAGACCGTAGCTGATGAGGCGGAAGAGGTGTCTGCGGAAACCGTCGACGCCGTCGACCTGAAGGTCGGAGACTGCCTGGTCGATGACCCGGGTGAAGAGGAGATCGCCGACGTCGATGTTCTCCCCTGCACCCAGCCGCATGATTCCGAGGTCTACGCAGCAATGGACATCGATGCGGGCGCCTACCCCGGCGAGGAAGCCGTGGACACCATGGCGCAGGAGTTCTGCCTCGCTGAGTTCCAGCCCTACGTCGGCACCGACTACTCCGTGTCGGCACTCGACGTGGGATACCTGACGCCGACGCCGACTTCCTGGACGCTGGGGAACGACCGCGAAATCCTGTGCACCGTCTACCGGGTAGACGGTGAAAAGCTGAGCACTTCGGTCAAGAACTCGAACGTCTAGTTCCATTCGCCCAGAGAGGGGACCTAACCGAGGCGGCTAGGTCCCCTCTCTCGTATTGTCAATAGTTACCTCCCGTTAGGCCCCCAAAGGGTCGGAATTCATATGCCTGTCACTCCGGGGTGGTATCCAGAAGGGGTTCACCGCACCCGCTGCCGTTTTCCCAAGCCGTTACCGCGCGTCCGAAACCGGCATCCTTTCCCCCAAAGGAGCAATGAGGCATGAGATTTACCCGATGGAGGGCAGCGCTGGGAACAGCACTGTCTGCCGGCCTGCTGGCCGGTCCACTGGCGGCACTGCCCGCCCACGCCGAGGAAGCAGCGCCCTCCGGCGTCGTGATCAACGAGGCCTATCTGAGCGGCGGCAGCGCCAACGCCCCGTTCACCAATAAATTCGTAGAGCTGTACAACCCGGGCAGCTCCGCGGTCAGCCTGGACGGCTGGTCGCTGCAGTACCGTGCCGCCGGCAGCACGGGTGCGCCCACCGGCATCGGACGCCTTTCCGGCAGCATTCCGGCCGGCGGCTACTACCTCATTCAGGGCGCCAGCAACGGCGGCAGCGGTGTCGCCCTGCCGGCAGCCGATGCCACGATCGGGGCCAGCTTCTCCGGCGGCTCCGGCACCCTGGTCCTGGCCAGCCAGGCCTCCGCGGTGAACCCGCTGGCCACCGGCTCGGTGACGGAGCAGCCCGGCGTCGTGGACCTGCTCGGCTACGGCACGTCCAACACCTTCGAGACTGCTCCGGCCGCCGCCCCGGCGGGAAACTCCGATCCGAAGTCCCTGAACCGGACAGGCTTCACTGACACCAACAACAACGCTGCAGACTTCACCCTCAGCGCCTCCGTCACTCCGACGAATACCGCCGGAACGGGCACCGTACCGGATCCTGAGCCCACTGATCCCGAACCGACCGATCCGGAGCCCACCGATCCTCCGGCCGGCGCAGTGACGATCGCCGAAATCCAGGGCACAGCAGATGCCAGCCCCCTGGTAGGCCAGACCGTCACCACCCGCGGCAAGGTCACCGCCGCATACCCCACCGGCGGCTTCAGCGGCTACTACATCCAGACCCCGGGCACCGGCGGCGAACTGGATCAGGCCACCCACGCCGCGTCCGACGCCATTTTCATCTTCTCCTCGGACACTGTCGGCCAGGTTGCCGTCGGCGACTACGTAGAGGTCACCGGAACCGTGGGTGAGTACTTTGGCCTGACCCAGCTGACCGTCCCTGCAGGCGCAATGACCAAGCTCAGCGAAGCAGCTGAAGAGGTCAAGCCCGCAGCGGTTACCTGGCCGGCCACGGACGCTGAACGGGAAACCCTTGAAGGCATGCTGCTGGCACCGCAGGGAGAGTTCACCGTCACGGACAACTACACCCTGAACCAGTACGCCGAGATCGGCCTCGCGGCCGGCACCGAGACGCTGGTGCAGCCCACCGCCGTCGCGCCGGTGGGAACACCGGAGCACGCCGCGGTAGCCGCCAATAATGCCGCTAAGGCGGTAAAGCTCGACGACGGCGCCACCACCAACTTCCTCTCGGCCGCCAACCAGGCCAAGCCGCTGCCGTACCTGACCTCCACCGATCCGGTGCGGATCGGGTCCCCGGCAACCTTCACCACCAACGTCATCCTGGACTACCGGAACAGCGCCTGGCGTTTCCAGCCACTGACCGAACTTACTCCCGCCAATGCTGAAACCGTCCAGCCGGCGTCGTTCGAAAACACCCGCACCGCGGCTCCGCAGAGCGTGGGCGGCAACCTCAAGCTCGCCGCTTTCAACGTGCTGAACTACTTCAGCACCACCGGTGACGACCTTTCCGGCTGCACCTACTACAACGACCGCTCCGGCGCTCCGGTCACCGTCCGGGGTGGCTGCGATGCACGCGGCGCAGCCAACGAGGCGAACCTTGAACGCCAGCAGGCGAAAATCGTGGCAGCGATCAATGCTCTGGGCGCCGACGTCGTCGGGCTCATGGAAATCGAGAACTCCGCAGAGCTGGGACAGGACCGGGACACTGCCCTGGCCCACCTCACCGAAGCGCTGAACGCTGACGCTCCGGGAACCTGGGACTACGTCCGCTCCCCCGCGGCCCTGCCAGACGACGAAGACGTCATCCGCACCGCCTTCATCTACCGGACCGCTACCGCCGAGCCCGTGGGCGACTCAGTGATCCTGAACGATGAAAGCGTGTTCTCCAACGCCCGCGAACCGCTGGCCCAGGCCTTCAAACCTGCAGGCGGGGAAGACAGCGAGAGCTTCGTGGCGATCGCCAACCACTTCAAGTCCAAGGGTTCCGCACCGGCCACCGGAGAGAACGCCGACAACGGACAGGGCGGCTGGAACGCCGACCGCGTCCGCCAGGCGCAGGCCGTGGCTGCGTTCGCTGAGACCGTGGCGCAGGACGCCGGAACCGAGCGGGTCTTCCTGCTCGGTGACTTCAACTCCTACGCCGCAGAGGACCCGATGCAGGTCTTCGCCGAGGCCGGGTACGTGAACCTGGGCAAGGCGACCGGCAAGCACTCCTACGCCTTCAGCGGCCTGGTCGGATCCCTGGACCACGTCCTGGCCTCGCCCGCAGCAGCTGAGGATGTCACAGGCACCGACATCTGGAACATCAACTCGGTTGAGTCGATCGCCTTCGAGTACAGCCGGTACAACTACAACGCCAACGACTACTACGCAGCGGATCCCTACCGTTCCTCGGATCACGATCCGATTGTGGTGGGCATGGACCTGACCCCGGCCGGAGCCGAAGTCACGGACCTGAATCTGCTCAACATCAACGATTTCCACGGCCGGATTGACGCCAACACCGTCAGCTTCGCCGGAACTGTTGAGCAGCTCAAGGCCGCAGCACCGGAGGGCAGCTCGCTGTTCCTCTCCGCCGGCGACAACATCGGCGCGTCCCTGTTCGCTTCTTCGGTGCAGCAGGACCAGCCCACCATCGACGTCCTGAACGCGCTGGGCCTGCGGGCCTCGGCAGTGGGCAACCACGAGTTCGACGGCGGGTTCGCGGACCTCACGGACCGCGTGGTTCCCGCTTCCGACTTCGATTACCTGGGCGCCAACGTCTATCTGAAGGGCACCACCACCCCGGCCCTGCCGGAGTACACCATCCTGGACGTGAACGGCGTGCAGGTGGCCGTGATCGGCGCCGTCACCGAGGAGACCGGCACACTGGTTTCCCCGGGCGGCATCGCCACGCTCGAGTTTGGCGACCCCGTGGAAGCAGTGAACCGCGTCGCTGAGCGCCTCGAAGCCGAGGGCCTGGCCGACGTCATCATCGCCGAGTTCCACGAGGGTGCCGGATCGGGAACGCCCGACGGCGCCAGCCTGGAAGAGGAAATCGCCGGCGGCGGTGCCTTCGCGGAGATCGTGACGGAGACTTCCGCTCTGGTGGATGCCATCTACACCGGCCACACGCACAAGCAGTACGCGTGGGATGCCCCTGTTCCCGGTGTGGACGGCAAGACCCGCCCCGTGGTCCAGACCGGCTCCTACGGCGAGTTCATCGGCCAGATCGAACTGCAGTACAACGCTGACACTGACGAGGTGCTCTCCTACACCGCAGGCAACGTGGCACGTACCACCACGCCCGCGGCGGAACTCGTTGCCGCTTACCCTGCCGTTGCCGAAGTTCAGCGGATTGTCGACGCCGCCCTGGCGTTCGCTGCCGAAGTCGGCAACCAGCCGATCGGCTCGGTCACGGCGGACATCACCACGGCCTTCGCCGGGACTTCCCGCGATGACCGCGGCAATGAATCCGCCCTGGGCAACCTAGTGGCTGATTCGCTGCTTTCGTCCCTGGGTTCGGCCGAGCGGGGCGGCGCCGAAATCGGCGTCGTCAATCCCGGCGGCCTCCGCGCTGAGCTGTACTACGGCGAGGACGGCGTTATCACCTACGCCGAAGCCAACGCAGTACTGCCGTTCGTGAACAACCTGTGGACCACCACGCTCACCGGCACGCAGCTGAAGTCGGTCCTGGAAGAACAGTGGCAGCCGGATGGAAGTTCCCGGACGTTCCTGGCACTGGGACTTTCTGACAACGTGACCTACACCTACGACCCGGACCAGCCGCGCGGCTCCCGCATCCAGTCGGTCACCGTCAACGGTGAAGCGCTCGATCCCAACCGGGCCTACCGGGTAGGTACGTTCAGCTTCCTGGCCCAGGGCGGAGATAACTTCTCCACCTTTGCGCAGGGAACGGACACCCGTGACTCCGGACTGATCGACCGCGATGCGTGGATCAGCTACCTGCAGGCGAGCAGCCCGGTCTCCCCCGATTTCGCCCGCCAAGGTGTCATCGTCAAGGGTGCTCCCGCCACCGCGCAGGCCGGTTCCAGTGTCACCTTCACGGTAGACAAGCTGGACCTGACCTCGCTGGGCAGCCCGGCTAACACCACGCTGGCCGTCAGCTGGGTCCCGGCCGGTGGAACCGCCGTCGCGCTGGGATCCGTTCCGGTAACGGCCGGTGCCGCCAGCGTCACCGCCGCCATTCCGGCGTCGGCGTCCGGCCCCGGTGCCCTGGTGCTGACCGCGGATCCCTCCGGCACCACAGTGAGCATCCCGGTCACCGTGGATGAAGCACCGCAGCAGCCCACCTGTGTCCGTCCCGTCCCGCCGAAGAACTGGTGGGATGTCCGGGGCTGGCTCAAGTACGCGGTGGACTACGCCCGGTACCTGATCTGCACGATCAGCCGCGGCTAGCCCGCACCGGCTAGGCAATAACGGAGCGGCGGGGGGGGGGGGGGGGGCGGGCGGGGCGGGGGGGGCGGGGGCG
>NZ_JAXIOM010000027.1:0-48132 GCF_049311025.1 Arthrobacter sp. 3Tela_A | reverse complement strand
AATTCAACCAATCAATAAATAATCGGTATCAATAAACTTGGCACACTATTGAGTTCTCAAACAACAGGCACATCCGGCCTACTCAGAAAAACCATTCCCAACCAGGAACTTTCTTTTCTTTTCGCGCCGCTGTGGTGTTTTACCAGCATATTCCATCTTTTCGTTTTCCGCAATTCGGTGAATTTCCCGAAATTTGCTCGAAACAATTAGATGATTCCACGCGAAAACGAAGCTCTTTCACAGCGTAGCCGTGAACCAGCTTTTTGTTTTGTGTGGTTTGGCCACCGTCCCGGGGATCTCCGGAAGATCTAGCTTCCGGCGCCCCAACCGCGGCGACTCCAATTACTTTACACACCCCCGGGCGCCCGTGCAAGCCGGCTTCGTGTGACGCTCTGCACCCCAACCATCGGCCACAAAAGTGCCTGCCGGGCCGCAAGCAGCAGCGGCGCCCGTAAACGGCAGGAGGCCGGCTCCCCGATGGGAACCGGCCTCTCACTTTCACGTACTACTGGTCTGTGACCACGGCCGTCGCCAGGTTGCGCTTACCGCGGCGCAGCAGCAGGTACTTGCCGTGCAGCAGCTCTGACTCGGTGATCACCGCGTCAATCTCGGTGACCTTGCGGTTGTTCACGTAGGCGCCGCCTTCGGTGATGGTCCGCCGTGCCTCGGAGTTGGTCTTCGACAGTCCGGTGGCAACCAGGAGGTCGATGATGCCCAGGCCGGCTGAATCCACCTCGGCCCGCGGAAGTTCCGCCGTGGCCGCAGTCAACGTCGCTTCATCGAGTTCTTCAAGCGATCCCTGTCCGAACAGGGCAGCCGAAGCAGCAATGACCTTCTCGGTGGCTTCCGTGCCGTGGACCAGGGAGGTCACGTCATAGGCCAGGGCGCGCTGAGCCTCCCGCTTGTGCGGCGCTTCCTTTACCGAGCGCTCCAGTTCTTCGATTTCCGCCTTGGTGCGGAAGGTGAAGACCTTCAGCCGGTCGATCACATCGGCGTCGGCGGTGTTCAGCCAGAACTGGAACATGGCGTACGGGCTGGTCATGGATCCGTCCAGCCAGACGGCGTTGCCTTCGCTCTTGCCGAACTTGGTGCCGTCGGAGTTGGTGATCAGCGGAGTGCCCAGTGCATGCACCGTGGCGCCTTCAACCTTGCGCACCAGCTCGGTGCCGGAGGTCAGGTTGCCCCACTGGTCCGATCCGCCGGTTTCCAGCACGCAGTTGTAGTCGCGGAAGAGCTGGAGGTAATCCATGCCCTGAAGCACCTGGTAGCTGAACTCCGCGTAGGAGATGCCTTCGTCAGAGTTCAGGCGGGAGGCAACGATTTCCTTCTTGATCATGGTGCCCACCCGGAAGTGCTTGCCGATGTCCCGCAGAAAATCGATGGCGCTCATCGGCGCCGTCCAGTCCAGGTTGTTCACCATGCGGGCGGAGTTCTCGCCCTCAAAGCTGAGGAAGCGCTGCACCTGTCCCTGCAGGTAGCCAACCCACTCATTCACCGTTTCTTTGGTGTTCATGGTGCGTTCCGCCGTCGGGCGCGGGTCGCCGACCAGACCGGTGGATCCGCCCACCAGCGCCAGGGGCCGGTGGCCGGCCAGCTGGAGGCGGCGCATCGTGAGCAGCTGCACGAGGTTGCCCAGGTGGAGGCTGGGCGCTGTGGGATCAAAGCCGCAGTAATACGTGACCGGGTCCCCGGCGAGCAGCTTTTCAAGTTCCGCCTCATCGGTGGAGAGCTTGATCAGCCCACGCCATTTCAGTTCCTGCCAGATGTTGGCAAAGCTCGGATCGTTCTGCTGGGCAGCAAGGCCCTCGGAGGTCTGGGTATTCTGTGGCACGCCTTCTAAATTATCAGGATTCACTGCCGTCGATGCCCGCCGGAATGCCATGCTCCGCAATAAGACGCAGTCGCTGTGTGGGACGGGTCATGGCAACGTACAGATCTCCCACCTTTCCGGCGGCCGCGGTAAGCAGTTCGGACGGTTCAAGGATGACGACGGCGTCGAACTCCAGCCCCTTGGCCTCCCGCGGGGAGATGACCACGATGTCCTGGCTCAGGCCGCCGGCACCGGTACCCACCCGGTTTCCGTACAGCGCCGTAACTTCCCTGCGGACGGTTTCCAGCCGGTGCTCCTCGGTGATCACAGCCAGGAGACCGCCCTCAATCGCGGCCAGATCCTCCGGGAGCGTCTCAAGCAGCCTCGGCAGCAGTCCGCCCTCGGGAACAGTGTCCAGGAACGGCGCCCACTGTCCTTCGCGCACGGCCTTGGGAGCGGAGACCACCAGCCCTGCCGCATTGGCCATGCGGACCGCGGCCTCGGCGATCTGCGCCGGCGTGCGGTAGTTGACGGTCAGTTCTTCAAGCGTCCACCGCTCCCCCACGAACGGCGCCAGGGCCTGCTGCCACGAGGTGGCTCCGGCTGCGGAGGAGGTCTGCGCGATGTCGCCCACCACGGTGAAGGATTTCAGCGGGCAGCGGCGCATCAGCAGCCGCCACTGCATGGCCGAGAGTTCCTGCGCCTCGTCCACCACCACGTGGCCAAAGGCCCAGGTGCGGTCGACGGCGGCGCGGTCCGCGGCGGTGAGCCGCTGCTCGGTGGCCATATTGTGATTGGCCAGGTCCTCTGCGGAGAGGATGCCGTGGGCACCTGAATCTTCCAGGAAACCTTCGGTGTTTTCGATCGCGCGCTCGGCGTTGGCCAGGTCCCGCTTGCGGGCTTCTTCCAGCGCGGCGCTGTCCCGGCCGGCGGAAGCGTCCAGGTCGCCGAGCAGTTCCGCGGCCTCGTCGAGCAGCGGCACATCGGCCTCGGTCCACGGAGCGTCCGGGCTGCGGCGCAGCGCGTCCAGCTCGGCGTCGGTCAGTTCCGGAGCGGCAGCTTCCAGCTGGCCCGGTTTGCTGAAGAGTTCACTGATGAGCTTTTCCGGCGTCATCGGCATCCAGCACAGGTTCAGCGCTACCCGCACATCGCGTGAGCTGCGCACGTCCTCGGCCAGATATGCGCGGTCAGTGCTGTTGCCGGCACCTGCTGACTCTTCGAGGATTTCCGTCATCTGGTCGGTGAGCTCGCGCAGCAGGATCTTTACGAACGTCACGCGCGCCTCATTGTGCGGCTTGCCGGTGGCACGGGCACGGTCACGGGCACGGGCCACCTGCTTGGGAGTAAGGGTGACCCAGGTGCCTTCAATGTTAAGGCGCCGCGGCTCGGTGAAGTTCCGCTGGCGGTTGGCAACGGCGCGGGCAACGACGTCGGCCATCGCGAGCCGGCCCTTGATCTCCGCAGCTGCGGGAGTTTCTTCACCGGTGGCTGCAATGCCTGGCATAAGCTGCCCAAGGCTGGACATCACGACGCCGGTTTCGCCCAGGGAGGGCAGCACACGTTCGATGTAGCGGATGAAGGCGTTGGACGGGCCAACCAGCAGGACGCCGGCGGACTTCAGCCGTTCGCGGTGGGTGTAGAGCAGATACGCGGCCCGGTGGAGGGCGACGGCGGTTTTGCCGGTGCCCGGTCCGCCCTGGACCACCAGTGTTCCCGGCAGCGGCGCACGGATGATGCGGTCCTGCTCAGCCTGGATAGTGCCGACGATGTCCGACATCTGGCCGGTCCGCTTGGAGTTCAGGGCCGCCAGCAGCGCGCCTTCACCCTGCAGGTCCTGGCCTTCTTCGAGCATTGAATAGTCCAGCACGTCGTCTTCGAGGCCCTGGACCTCGCGGCCCTTGAGCATCAGGTGACGGCGGCGTCGCACGCCCTGCCGTTCGAAGGCTGTTGCCTGGTAGAAGGTGCCCGCTTCCGGGGCACGCCAGTCAACCATGAGGCGCTGCAGGTCCGCTGTGGAAAGGCCGATGCGGCCGATGTAGCGGGTCTCGCCGTCGTCGAGGTCCAGCCGGCCGAAGACCAGGCGGTCATCGACGGCCATCAGCTGCGCAAGCCGGTCTTCGTACATCGTCGCGAACGCGTCGCGTTCGGACCGGTTCTGGTGTGACCCCGCGGAGTGGCTGCGGCGCACCTGGGCCAGCTGCTCACGTTTTTCCTCGCGCAGCTCATCGAGCCGGTGGTACAAGCCGGCCACGTATTGGCGCTCGTTTTCCAGCTCCGTATGGGCCGAAGATACTTCAGGCATGTTCGCGTTCCCTCTCGCAAAGGCAGACCGTCAAGTTTACCCCGCATCGGCACATTTTGTATGCCCTGTCCAGAGTGCGGCCTATCGGCGGGCTGCCCGGGGGCAAAAGGCTAGTAAGTGCGCAGCGAGTGGACGTTATAACCGGCCAGGTTTTCGCGGCCGCCAAGTCCGTCGAGTTCCAGTACGACGCCGATGCCGGCGACGCTGGAACCGGCCCGTTCGATGAGCCGGGCGGTGGCGCCCAGGGTGCCGCCGGTGGCCAGGACATCGTCAAGGACCAGTACACGGGAGCCGTGCGGAATGTCACCGATGTGCACTTCGAGGCTGTTCGTGCCGTATTCCATTGAATACGTCTCGCTGTAGGTGGGGCGCGGCAGCTTCCCCGGCTTGCGGACAGTGATGACACCGTGTCCGGAGGCGTAGGCGGCGGCAGCAGCAAGCAGGAAGCCGCGGGCTTCGACGCCGGCAACGTAGTCGAAGGATCCTTCGAACTCGGCCAGCAGGGCATCGACCATGCCGCGCAGCGCCGGTCCGTCAGCGAAGACCGGAGTCAGGTCGCGGAACGTCACCCCCGGCGTCGGGTAATTCGGCACCACTGCGCAGAGGCGGTCAATGGTTTCGAGGATGGATTCTGCCGGTGCAGCTGAGCCGGCAAGGGGGGCTGAAGCTTCGTCTTTCACCCATCTACCTTACCGGGCCGGGGCCCGGACTAGCCTGCCCGGTGTTATTCCGGGACTGCGCCGCTGGTCACATGTGGCCGTGGCTTAGGACGTTTTGGCGGTCGCGGGGGGGGCGCGGGGGGGGGGCGCCCCCCCCGCCGGGCCCCCCCGGTACTTGGAGACGGTGGGTTCGCCCGTAAGCCAGTAGCGCCAGGGGTAGGCCTCTCCCCCACCCTCGCCGCTGACCCCCACCCGCGGGCCGCGGGAGATCAGAGCAGCGTCCGCCGGTTCGGGCGGAAGCTCGAGCCGCAGGGGTTCGGTGAAGACGTCAGCGCCGTTCAGTTCCCGGTTGATGCCCAGGGCCTGGGCCAGCCGGGCAGGGCCGCGGGCCAGGTCAAGGTCCGTCCTGGGTTCCTTGCGGCGGAGCCGTGCAACCGGCTTCCCCTCGACGATCTCACCGGCCCGCAGCAGGAGGCCGGTGGCCTGGCCCTCCTCACCGCAGACCACGTTGGCGCAGTAGTGCATGCCGTAGGTGAAGTAGACGTAGAGGTGCCCGGCGGGACCAAACATGGTGGAGTTGCGCGCGGACTGGCCGCGGAAGGCATGCGAACCGGGATCCGCTTCGCCCAGGTAGGCCTCCACCTCGGTGATGCGGACAGCTACCGGCCCCTCAGGCGATTCCCGGTGCAGGACGGCACCCAACAGCCAGGGAGCTGCTTCGGTAGCGGGGACGGCCAGGAGGCTGCGGGCATCGGAAACGTCCATGCCCTTACCGTAAGGGCCGGACGGCCGCTGCAAAAAACTCAGAGGGCTGTGCGGTAGAGCGCTTCGAGTGCCCGCAGCCGGTGGGAATTGGGATGCGGCGTATCGCCTTGCAGCCGGATCGCCGCCGAATCCAGGGCCAGGTGCCAGGCGGCCATCAGCGCCGCGGTGTCTTCGGTGGTCCCGCCCTGCACCCGCTGGCGGACGTACACTTTGGCCAGCCCGTCGTCGTCGCGCACTTCGATGACCGCTTCTTCGCCAATGCCCAAGTTGCCGCTGGAACTTTCGAGGGCAGCGCCCACGTCCTCGGCCGGCGCGTTGTACCAGCGTTCGAACTCAAGACTCCTGCCATCCGGGTTGTCCACTACCTTGCCCATCGTGGGACTGACGTCGAACTCCCGGGAGTACGCGTCCCGCAAAGCCTCCCAGTCGCCCGGTTCCTCTTGCGGCGGCGGGTTTCCGGCGGCGACGGCGGCAAACGCGCCCATGATGCCCTGCCAGCCGGCGCTGCCTTCGGCCAGGAAATCCGCAGTATCCGAATGCGCGCGGAAAGTCAGCAGCGAACCGCCGTCGGACTCCAGGACCTGCCAGTCCAGGACTGATTCCTCGCCCAGTTCGTCATCCCAGCTGATTTGCAGGCTGGAACGCGGGTTGAGCTGCAGGACGGTCCCGGAGACCCCGCTGCCGCCCTTCTCCAGCGTGTATTCCTTGCCCAGCTCCCAGTCGGGATGGATGGGGCCCAGCCATTGTTCCACCTTCTGCGGGTTGGTCAGGACATCCCAGATATGGGCGGTGGGGTAATCAAGCTGCTTGTCGAACGCCAGCACCCACCCGTCGGTGACCTTTTCGATCCGGCCCTCGGGAACCGGCCGGGATTCGCTGCTGCTGGACGGTGATGGGCTTTCAGCCATGGCCCGGCCTTCCTGGACGTGGGATGCGGACCATTTCAGGCTAGCGGCGGCAGCCGCCGGGCGGGAGGGGGTGCGCACTCCTTGTCCCGGGCGTGCGGCAGAGTGCCTAGAGCTCGTACCGGTGGCGGATGTGCCGGCTTTGCGGAGCGGCCTGCCAGAACTCGACTTCCCGGGGTGACAATGCGTAGAGCTGCCAGGACGGGTTCTCCGTGCCGTCAGCGCCCGGGCGTTCGTCCCAGTCCCGGGCGGAGGCCTCGGTGCTGAGCTGCACCACGTTACCGGCCACCCGCACCTGGCGGCCCTGCGCGTACCAGTAGAAGTTCATTGCGGCGCGGGGGTTCTGCTCCAGTTCGCGTCCCTTCCGGGAGGAACGCGAGGTGGCGAAGTGCCAGCCGTCGGCGTCGAGGTCCTTCAGGATGAGCATGCGGGACGAAAGGTTCCCGGCGGTGTCGGCCGTGGCGAGGGAGAAGGCATGCGGCTGGGGCACACCCGCCGCGAGTGCTTCCTCCAGCCAGACCAGGAACAGCTCCGCCGGGTCTTCCGGTGCAGCCTCGGGGTCGAATGTGGGCAGGTTGGGAGCGAAGTCGGGCAGCGCCCGCAGCGTGCGGCGCAGGTTCGGGTTGGGCATGGCTCCACGCTAGCGCCCATCGGATACACGAAAGGCCAGTTACGGCTGGTTTGAGGGCTCAAACCGGCCGTAACTGGCCTCTCGATGGGGAAGGTTAGGCAGCGAAGGCGCGCGCGGCGTCGAGCTGCTTCTTCAGTTCAGCCAGCTGCGATTCCACGGCCGAACGTGCAGTCCCGCCCTGCGAACTCCGGCTGTCCAGCGAACCCTCAGTGGAGAGCACAGACCGGACTTCCGGAGTGAGGTGCTCGGAGATCCCGGCGTAGTCTTCATCGCTCAGGTCCCAGAGTTCGACGCCGCGGGTTTCGGCGAGCTTCACGGCGGCACCCGAGAGCTCGTGCGCCTCGCGGAACGGCACGCCCTGGCGGACCAGCCATTCGGCGATATCCGTGGCCAGTGCGAAGCCCTGCGGAGCCAGGGACTGCATGCGCTCAGTGTTGAAGACCAGGGTGGCGATCATGCCGGAGACGGCCGGCAGCAGCAGCTCCAGCGTGTCCGTTGCGTCGAAGACCGGTTCCTTGTCTTCCTGCAGGTCCCGGTTGTACGCCAGCGGCAGGCCCTTGAGCGTGGCCAGCAGTCCGGTCAAGTCTCCAATGAGGCGGCCGGCCTTGCCGCGGGCCAGTTCAGCCACATCCGGGTTCTTCTTCTGCGGCATGATCGAGGAGCCGGTGGAGAAGGCGTCATCGAGCGTGACGAAGGAGAATTCCTTGGTGGCCCAGAGGATGATTTCCTCGCTGATCCGGGACAGGTCGACGCCGATCATGGCGGCAATCCATGCGAACTCGGCGTAGACGTCGCGCGAGGCGGTGCCGTCGATCGAGTTCCAGGCTGCGGAGTCGAAGCCCAGGTCCGCGGCAACGGCGTTGGGGTCCAGTCCGAGGGAGGAACCGGCCAGTGCGCCGGACCCGTAGGGGGACACCGCTGCGCGCTTGTCCCAGTCGGCCAGGCGCTGCACGTCGCGCAGCAGGGCCCAGGCGTGGGCCAGCAGGTGGTGGCTGAGCAGCACCGGCTGGGCGTGCTGCAGGTGGGTGCGGCCGGGCATGGCGACACCGAGGTGCTTTTCGGCCTGCTCCACCAGGGAATCGACCGTGGCCAGCACACCGGCGGCGATGATCCGGGCGTGGTCGCGCAGGTACATCCGGCCCAGCGTGGCGATCTGGTCGTTGCGGGACCGGCCGGCGCGGAGCTTTCCGCCCAGCTGCGGTCCGGCGCGTTCGATCAGCCCGCGTTCCAGGGAGCCGTGCACGTCCTCGTCCGACTCTGCCGGGAGGTAGGCGCCCGAGCGCACATCGGCGTCGAGCGCGTCCAGTGCTTCCAGCATGCCGGCCAGCTCGGCGTCGTCGAGCAGGCCTGCCTTGTGCAGCACCCGGGCGTGTGCCCGGGAACCGGCGATGTCGTAGCCGGCAAGCCGCCAGTCGAAGTGGGTGGACTTGCTCAGGGCTGCCAGTGCGTCGGCCGGACCGCCGGCGAAGCGGCCGCCCCACAGTGCACCCTGGACCGTGGAGCCGCCGGCTCCAGGCTGGGATTCGATTGACGGCTTGCCGTTACTCATTTCTTACTTACCTTCTGCCAAACGCTGGTCGCGGCCGGAGGCCACCTTGGAGGACATGCCGAACAGTTCGATGAACCCGCGGGCCATCGACTGGTCGAAGGTGTCGCCGGTGTCGTAGGTGGCGAGGTTGAAGTCGTACAGCGAGGACTCCGAGCGGCGACCGGTGACGGTGGCGCGGCCTGCGTGCAGGTCCATGCGGATGTCGCCGGAGACGTACTTCTGGGTGTCTTCGATGAAGGCGTCCAGGGAGTTCTTCAGCGGGGAGAACCACTGGCCGTCGTAGACCAGTTCGGTCCAGCGCTGGCCGACCGTCTTCTTGAAGCGGGCCTGCTCGCGCTCCACCGTGACGTTCTCGAGCTCGCGGTGCGCGGCCATCAGGGCCATGGCGCCGGGGGCTTCGTAGATTTCGCGGCTCTTGATGCCCACCAGGCGGTCTTCGACGATGTCGATCCGGCCGATGCCCTGGGCGCCGGCGCGGCGGTTCATCTCCTCGATGGCCTGCAGCGGGGTGACGGGCTTGCCGTCGATGGCCACCGGAACGCCTTCCTTGAAGGTGATGACAACTTCGTCAGCGGCGATGCCGGAGGCCGGATCGGCGGTGTACTCGTAGACGTCCGGGGTGGGGCCGTTCCAGATGTCTTCCAGGAAGCCGGTTTCCACGGCGCGTCCCCAGACGTTGGCGTCGATGGAGAACGGGTTCTTCTTGGTGGTGACGATCGGCAGGTTCTTCTCCTCGGCGAAGGCAATGGCCTTGTCGCGGGTCAGGGCCAGGTCGCGGACCGGGGCGATGCACTTCAGGTCCGGGCCCAGGGTCTGGATGCCGACTTCGAAGCGGACCTGGTCGTTGCCCTTGCCGGTGCAGCCGTGGGAGACGGTGGTCGCGCCGAACTGGCGTGCAGCGGCAACCAGGTGCTTGACGATTACCGGGCGGGAAAGCGCGGAAACCAGCGGGTAGGAATCCATGTACAGGGCGTTGGCCTGCAGTGCCGGCATGCAGTACTCGGCCGCGAACTCGTCGCGGGCGTCAGCCACGTAGGCTTCGACGGCGCCGCAGTCGAGGGCACGCTGGCGGATGGTCTCAAGCGACTCGCCACCCTGTCCGACGTCGACCGCCACGGCGATAACCTCGGCGCCGGTGGCCTCGGCGATCCAGCCGATGGCCACTGACGTATCCAGGCCACCTGAGTAGGCCAGAACAATACGTTCGCTCACGAATGTGCTCCTCTTGCGATTGGTGCAGCGCGCAGGCTGCGGGTTGGTTGTGAAAACAGGGGGAAGCTGCGGGGATTTCCTGCCCGGGACCAGCTTCTACAGTATGCGATTGTCAGGTGCCTGCCCGCTGGCGGTTGCCTCGTCCGCGATGGAAAGGAAACGCGCAGCCAGCTCCGCACCGCCGTCGGGCTCCCGGGTCACCAGCAGCACGGTGTCATCCCCGGCCAGGGTGCCCAGGATGGACGGCATGATCGAGTGGTCGATCGCCAGGGCCAGGAAGTTAGCCGCACCGGGAGGAGTGCGCAGCACCACGATGTTCCCGGATGCCTCGGCGGTGACCAGCAGTTCTCCGCACAGGCGGGCCAGCCGCGCGTCCAGCACTTCCTGGCGAATCCCGGACTGCGGTGTGCGTTCCCCGCCCTCGGCGGGCACGGCGTACACCAGCACGCCGTCCTTGCCGCGCATGCGCACGGCACCGAGTTCCACCAGGTCGCGGGAGAGCGTGGCCTGGTTGACCTGCACACCATCGTCCGCCAGCAGAGCGGCGAGCTCTGCCTGCGACCGCACCGACCGCCCGGTGAGCAGCGCACGGATGCGCGCCTGCCGGGCCGTCTTGGTGGTGGGCATGGTCATGCCGCTTCCTCCGGGATTCCGGTGAGACCGGACCGCGCCATCAGCCAGACCATCAGTGCCTTCTGGGCATGCAGCCGGTTCTCAGCCTCGTCCCAGACCACGGACTGCGGGCCGTCGATCACGTCGGCGGAAATCTCGTAGCCTCGGTAGGCGGGCAGGCAGTGAAGTACGACGGCGTTCTCCGCGGCCTGCGCCATGGCGGCACTGTCCACGGCGTAGTCCCGGAACAGCTCCTGCCGTTCAGCCTTCTCCTCTTCCTGGCCCATGGAGACCCAGGTGTCCGTGGCGACGACGTCGGCTCCGGCCAGTGCCTCCGCCGCATCGGTGGTGATCAGCACGGATCCGCCGGTTTCCTCGGCACGGGCGGCCGCGGCGTCGACGATCTTCGGATCCGGCAGGTAGCCCACCGGTCCGGCGACCCGGACGTGCATCCCGGCGGTGACGCCGGCGAGCAGGTAGGAGTTGGCCATGTTGTTGGCGCAGTCGCCCAAGTAGGTCAGGGTCAGGCCGGCCAGGGTGCCCTTGTGCTCGCGGATGGTCATCAGGTCCGCCAGCAGCTGGCAGGGGTGGTAGTCATCGGAAAGCGCATTGATGACCGGAACGGAGGAGTTCGCAGCCATTTCCTCCAGCCCGGACTGGGCATAGGTCCGCCAGACGATGGTTGAGACCATACGCTCCATGACCTTGGCCGTGTCCGTGATGGATTCCTTGTGGCCCAGCTGGGATTCCCCCGCGCCGATGATCAGCGGCACGCCGCCCAGATCGGAGATGCCGGCGGCGAAGGACACCCGGGTGCGGGTGGAGGTCTTGTCGAAGATGACGGCGACGGTCTGCCGGCCGGAGCCTTCACCGGCGTAGGGCTGGTACTTCCAGCGGTCCTTCTTCAGGGCGTCTGCGAGGTCGAGGACTTCGGCCTGTTCGGCCTGGGTCAGGTCAGTGTCAACGAGGAAGTGGCGGGTCATGACTGTCCAATCGTCGTGGCCGCGGCGGCCTGCAGGATGGCGGGAAGCTTGTCCAGGAAGGTTGCTGCCTGGTCGGTGGTGAGGATCAGCGGGGGTGCCAGGCGCAGGGTGGCCGGGCCGGTGGCGTTGATGATGAACCCGGCGTCCAGCGCTGCCTGAACGGCTGCGGGAGCTGCGCCGTCGAGGTCCGGAGCCAGGTCGATGCCGATCAGCAGGCCCTCGCCGCGGACTTCGGTGACACCGTCCACGGCGCGCAGGCCCTCGCGCAGGAAGTCGCCGGTGGCCTGTACGTTCGCCATGACGTTGTCGGTTTCGATCGCGGACAGCGTGGCCAGTGCGGCGGCGGTTGCCACGGGGTTTCCGCCGAAGGTGGTTCCATGCTGGCCGGGGGTCAGCAGGGCGGAGACCTCGGGGCCGAAGGTGATCAGCCCGCCGATTGGGAAGCCGCTGCCCAGTCCCTTGGCCACGGTCATCGCGTCCGGCAGCACACCTTCGGAGGCAAACCAGCGCCCGGTGCGCCCGATTCCGGTCTGCACTTCGTCGAACACCAGCAGCGCACCGGCGTCGCGCGTGATCTGCCGGGCGGCTTCCAGGTAACCGGCCGGCGGCACCTGCACACCGGCTTCACCCTGGATCGGTTCGATGAACACAGCCGCGACAGTCTCATCCACAGCGGCACGCAGCGCCTCGACGTCGCCGTACGGGATGTGCTCGACGCCGCCGGGCAGCGGTTCGAACGGCTCCCGGTAGGCCGCCTTGGCGGTCAGTGCCAGGGCACCCATGGTCCGGCCGTGGAAGGCACGGTCCATGGCGATGATCCGGGTGCGTTCCCCGGTGGAATTGCGCCGGGCCAGCTTGAAGGCGGCTTCGATCGCCTCGGTGCCGGAGTTGGCGAAGAAGACCTTGGAGCCGGCCGGGGCCTGGGCCAGCTGCAGCAGCTTTTCCGCGAGGGCCACCTGGGTGGGGCTGGTGAAGAAGTTGGAGATGTGTCCCAGGGTGTTGAGCTGGCCGGCGACCACCGAGGTGACAAACGGGTGGGCGTGGCCCAGGGCGTTGACGGCGATGCCGCCGAGCAGGTCCAGGTAGGCGTTGCCGTCAGCGTCCCAGACGGTGCAGCCCTCGCCTCGGACCAGGACGCGCTGCGGGGTGCCGAAGACGTTCATCAACGAGTCGGTGTAGCGGGCGAGCCATTCGCTGCCTGAGCCGGAGGCATCAACCAGCGAGGAGGCCGCAGTATCTGCGGGCGTAGTCGGGGTGCTCATGCTTCTGCTCCGTCCGGAATGATCTGGGTGCCGATGCCGGCGGTGGTGAAGACTTCCAGCAGCATCGAGTGGGCCATGCGCCCGTCGACGACCGCGGCGCGGTCCACTCCCCCGTCCACGGCGGCCAGGCAGGCTTCCATCTTGGGGATCATGCCCGATTCAAGGGTCGGCAGCATGTCCCGCAGTTCGCCGGCGGTGAGGGCGGAGATCAGCGAGGACTTGTCCGGCCAGTTGGCGTAGAGGCCTTCGACGTCGGTCAGGACCACCAGGCGGCAGGCTCCCAGCGCCACAGCCAGGGCGGCCGCTGCGGTGTCCGCGTTGACGTTGAGCACCTGCCCGGTGGGGTTGCCGTCGGCGCCGATTTCCGGGGCCACCGTGGAAATCACCGGGATCCGGCCGGCTTCGATGAGGTCCAGGATGGCGCCGGGGTTTACACCCACCACTTCGCCGACGAGACCCAGGTCCACTTCTTCGCCGTCAATCACGGTTCCGGTGCGGACGGCCTGCAGCAGCCCGCCGTCTTCGCCGGAGAGGCCGACGGCGTAGGGTCCGTGGGAGTTGACCAGGCCGACCAGTTCGCGGCCCACCTGCCCGGTAAGCACCATGCGGACAGCGTCCATGGCTTCGGGGGTGGTGACGCGCAGTCCGCCCTTGAACTCGGATTCAATGCCGAGCCGGTCCAGCAGGGCACTGATCTGCGGTCCGCCGCCGTGCACCACAACGGGATGGACGCCCACGTGGTGGAGGAAGACGATGTCCTCGGCGAACGCCTGGCGCAGTTCATCGTTGATCATGGCGTTGCCGCCGTACTTGATCACGATGGTGCTGCCGGCGAAGCGCTGGATCCAGGGCAGTGCCTCGATCAGGGTGGCGGCCTTGTCCTGCGCCGCTGCCTGGTCCTGCTGGGTGGCTGTGCTCATGCTCCTCTTCCTGCCTAGCTGCTGTACGCCGAGTTTTCGTGGACGTAGTCGGTGGTCAGGTCGTTCGTCCAAATGGTTGCGGACTCGGTGCCGGCGGCCAGGTCGATTTCGACGCTCACGGCACGGCCGGTGAGGTCAACGTTTTCGCGCGGATCTCCGATGCCGCCGCCGCGGCAGACCTGCACGCCGTTGATGGTGACGTTGATCTGGTCAGGTTCGAAGGCTGCGTCGGTGGTGCCGACGGCGGAGAGCACGCGGCCCCAGTTCGGGTCGTTGCCGAAGATCGCGGTCTTGAACAGGTTGGAACGGGCAACGGCGCGGGAGGCGTTCTCGGCGTCGGCCACCGTGGCCGCGTTGACCGTGGTGATCGCGATGTCGTGGCTGGCGCCCTCGGCGTCGGTGATCAGCTGCTGGGCCAGCGAGTGGCACACCTCGGTGAGTCCGCGGGTGAACTCCTCGGTGTCCGGTGTAGCGCCGGAAGCGCCGGAAGCCATGAGGATCACCGTGTCGTTAGTGGACATGCAGCCGTCGGAGTCGGTGCGGTCGAACGTGACGGCGGTGGCGGCGCGCAGCGCCGCATCCAGGGCAGCGGCGTCGAGGTCCGCGTCCGTGGTCAGGACCACCAGCATGGTGGCCAGGCCCGGTGCCAGCATGCCGGCGCCCTTGGCCATGCCGCCAATGCTGTATCCGGTTCCGGTGAAGACTGCCTGCTTGGAGACCGTGTCCGTGGTCATGATCGCTTCGGCAGCGAGGGCGCCGCCGTCGGAATCCAGGGCGGCTGCGGCAGCTTCGGCGCCCGGGAGGAGCTTGTCCATGGGCAGCTGCTCGCCGATCAGGCCGGTGGAGCAGACCAGAACGTCGTTCGCGGAAATGCCGAGCAGGTCAGCAACCTTCTCTGCGGTGGCGTGGGTGTTCTGGAAACCCTGCGGCCCGGTGCAGGCGTTGGCGCCGCCGGAGTTCAGGAATACGGCATCGGCCCGGCCGTCGGAGATGGCCTGCCGTGACCAGTGCACAGGTGCTGCGGCGACACGGTTTCGGGTGAAGACTGCTGCTGCTGCCTTGGCGGGACCGTCATTGACCACCAGTGCGACGTCGCGTCCACCGGAAGCCTTGAGGCCAGCGGTGACGCCGGCGGCACGGAACCCTGCCGGTGCGGTGATGCCTGCTGCTGCGTTGGTGCTCATTACGGTGCTACTCCCTGCAGGGTGAGCCCAGTGGTCTCTTCGAGGCCAAGGGCAATGTTCATGGACTGGACGGCGCCGCCGGCGGTGCCCTTGGTGAGGTTGTCGATCACGGCGGAGACAATCACGCGGCCGGCGTGCGGATCATAGGCGAGCTGCAGGGCGGCGTAGTTGGAGCCGACCACCATCTTGGTGGCGGGCCACTGGCCTTCGGGCAGCACCCGGACAAACGGTTCATCGGCGTAGGCCGCTTCCCAGGCTGAACGCAGGTCTGCGGCGTCGACGCCGGGGCGGACCTTCGCCGTTGTGGTGGTGAGGATGCCGCGCGCCATGGGGGCCAGCGTCGGGGTAAAGGAAATGGAGACCTGCTCCCCCGCCGCGGCGGAGAGGCCCTGTTCGATTTCCGGGGTGTGCCGGTGCCCGCCTCCTACGCCGTAGGGGCTCATGCCGCCCATCACTTCGGAACCGAGCAGGTGCGGCTTGGCAGCCTTGCCCGCGCCGGAGGTGCCGGACGCGGCCACGATGACGACGTCGTCGGACTCCAGCAGGCCGGCCGCGAAACCGGGCGCCAGGGCCAGCAGCGAGGACGTGGGATAGCAGCCGGGAACGGCGATCCGGCGTGCGCCGCGGAGGATTTCGCGGTGGCCGGGGAGTTCGGGCAGGCCGTAGGGCCAGGACCCGGCGTGCGGGGAGCCGTAGAACTTTTCCCACGCGGCGGGATCGGTGAGCCGGTGGTCGGCGCCGGCGTCGATCACCAGGGTGCTTTCCGGCAGCTGCGCAGCGATCTCAGCGCTGGCGCCGTGCGGCAGGGCCAGGAAAACGACGTCGTGCCCGGTCAGGTTTTCAACGGTGGTGTCCACCAGGATCCGGTCAGCGAGGGCATGCAGGTGCGGCTGGAGTTCGCCGAGCCTGGAACCGGCGTTGCTGTGCGCGGTGATGGCACCAATTTCGACGCCGGGATGGCCTGCGAGCAGGCGCAGGACCTCGCCGCCGGCATAGCCGCTGGCACCTGATACAGCTACGGAAATCGTCATGCCAACCACCCTACAGCAGTTTTATGCATGAGGCTTCATAATTATGCAATGTGACTCCGGCGGGCGGGTATCCGTGCCTCCCGGCGGCCGCCGTCCTACGATGGATTCGCGTACCCGTTTATTGCCGCCAATCCATCGGAAGAGGCATTCCATGCATAAGGCCATTGTCGTCCCGAAAGCGGGCGGACCCGAAATCCTGCGCTATGAAAACGTGGATCTTCCGGTCCCCGGCCCCAACGAGCTGCTGGTGAAGGTCGCGGCCACGGGCGTGAACTTCATTGACACGTACCAGCGCAGCGGTGTCTACAAGATGGACTATCCCTTCATTCCGGGTTCCGAAGCCGCCGGCACCGTAGTCCAGGCGGGCGTGGACGTAGCCGCTTTCAGCGACGGGGATCGGGTGGCCACGGCCGAAGGCGGCGGCGCCTATTCGGAATACATGCTGCTGGATGCGTCCAAGGCCCTGCCCGTTCCCCGGGGCGTAAGCAGCGAGGTGGCTGCGGCCCTTCCCCTGCAGGGCATGACGGCGCATTACCTGTGCAACTCCACCTACCCCGTCCAGGCCGGGGAAACCGTCCTGACGCACGCCGGAGCCGGCGGCGTCGGCCTGCTGCTGACCCAGCTGCTGAAGGCCAAGGGCGCCACGGTGATCACCACCGTTTCCACGGATGAGAAGGAAGCACTGGCCTCTGCGGCCGGTGCGGACCATGTGCTGCGCTACGACGGTTTCGCTGACCGGGTGCGCGAGCTGACGGACGGGCGCGGCGTGGACGTGGTGTTCGACGGCGTCGGGAAGGCCACGTTCGACGGTTCTCTGGCCAGCCTGCGCCCGCGCGGAATGATGGTGCTGTTCGGCGGAGCGTCGGGCCAGGTGCCTCCGTTCGACATCCAGCGGCTGAACGCCCTGGGCTCGCTCTACCTGACCCGGCCGACCATAAGGGATTACCTGCTCAGCGCCGAGGAGCGCCAGTGGCGTGCGCGTGAGCTGTTCGAAATGGTGGAGGCCGGAACCCTGGATGTGCGGATTGGTGCAACCTATCCACTGGCCGACGCTGCCCGGGCGCATGAGGACCTTGAGGGCCGGAAGACGACCGGCAAGGTGCTGCTGGTTCCGTAGCGTCTGGTCCGATTGTTGCCGTCTCCTTTCCCCTGGCGCTGCCTCGGGATTCGCTCCGCTTTGTGACAAACGCTCCGGTACGCCGCGGAGGAAATGCACAAACCGGAGCGATCCCGATTCTCTCGACAGTGTTGCCATCCGCACCAACCCGTCATATCGTTTATCAATATTATTGACAATCGATATGGGGGAATGATGGCCAGCCTGACGCACACCAGAAAACCGAAGTCCGTCCAGTTGGCGGTGTTCTCGGTTTGGATCGTTGCCTGCCTCGCAGCACTCGGTAGTGCTGCGGAGGCATTCGTGACGATCTTCGGCCGGACTCCGTTGGCCTTCGGGGGTGCTGATCCGCGGGTGCAGCTCGTTATGCTCCCCCAAATCAATCAGGCCGAACTCCGTGAGGGTGCAGTTGGCTATCTGGTGGATATTCCGTTGTGGCTGCGCGTGCTGTGTGCGACCCCTGCACTGCTTTACATTGTCCTGGCACTGGTGGCTGCGTTCCTCATCGCGAGAGTCCTGCGGGAAATCTCTGCCGGACGGCCGTTCACAGCGCGGGTACGGAAGAATCTACTGGCCCTTAGCTTTCTCCTGATTGGAGCTGGGCTTCTGTACGGCACGCTCGACGCTACGGCAAACCGGGCCGTCTTTGAGGTGGCGAGCAATTTCGGCACCGAAGGTTTCCCGCTCGGCGCGGATTACGCAGTAATCAGCACCGACGCTCCCCGGTGGCCGTACTTCATGATCACCAGCGGCGTCGTTGGCCTGGCGCTCTCCAGCGCTTTCAAGGCAGGCGGACGGCTGCAGGAAGAGACGGACGGACTTGTCTGACACTCGATCCGCTGCCGAGCCAGCCAGCGGCCACCGAGTGGTGTGCCATCTGGATAAGGTGCTGCTCCAGCGGGGAATGACGTTGACTGAGCTTTCAGTGCGGACCGGCATAACCATGGCAAACCTTTCCATCCTCAAAACGAACAAGGCCAAGGCCGTTCGGTTCACCACCTTGACAGCCGTCTGCGACGCTCTGGAAACCACGCCGGGCGAACTCTTCAGCATCGAGCCTCGGACTTGAAACTGTTTGTCAGCGTCTAGCCCGCTGCCGGCTTGCCGGTTCCGCTCCACTTTGTGGCAATCGCTCCGATATGCCGCGGAGCGATCTGCACAAAGCGGAGCAGATCCGGGTTCTGTCGCCGGTTTGGGGGGTTGCTGCCTGATCCAAGCGGCAGCAGAAGTGCGAACCGGTCGGATCTTCCTGAACCGGCAGCAGAATCACCGCGCATCCCCCGCCCCGTGTCCGATACCTCGGCTGCACTGCGGGCGCCGCGCGTTTGTGCGAGACTCGACCCCATGATGAGCGCACAAGGCCCGGATCGGGTCGCGCAGGTCGACGCCGTCAGCATCGCACTCGCCGCTGCCGGCATTCTGAGCGGCAACCTGCTCGGGCTGCCGCCCGACGCACAGGCGGCCCAGCTGATGCTGCTATTCACCGGGCTCGCCGCTGCCCTCCAGGTGATCAGGGACCGCCGGGCCGCCGCAAGACACGAAACCTTCCGCACATTCCAACCAACAGGCAAGCGCCTGGCGGGAACTCTGCTGTTGCTGGGAGTAGTCGTCGTCCCCGTAGCTCTTTACGTCAGCTCGATTCCGGGGCACGGTTGGATAGCGATCGGATATCTGCTGATTGGCATGGGAATGACCGCCCCGCTCCTGGTGGCGAACCGGAAAACCAGTTCGGCAGATCCCGTGGGCAACCGTCCTCACTGAAAGGCGGCAGGATTATGCAGTCGGACCCGGCGCAGGAGACCCTGGCCCAGCGCATCCGGGCGAGCCTTGCCTCCCACCAAGACGTCCGGGAGAAAAACATGTTCGGCGGCGTGGCTTTTATGGTGGACGGACGTCTGACGGTGTCGGCTGGCCGGGACGGGAACCTGCTGGTTTGTGTGGATCCGGCGGATTACCGGGAGCTGCTCGCCGTCGGCGGCCAGCCTGCCTTCATGGGCGCGGGCCGTCCGATGGGCGAAGGATGGATGAACGTTCCCATGGACATCATCGCGGACGATGAAGCTCTGGACTGGTGGCTCGCCGTGGGGCGTACGTCGCGGGGCGGCTAGCCCGGATCGGCGAGCAGAGCAAATTCCTGCCGCAGGTCCGTGCCCTCCGCGTGCAGCACCACTTGCATGCCTAACGCCTTGGCTGCTTCGATATTCGCCGGATTGTCGTCGATGAAGACCACGTCTTCGGGGGCTGCACCCAGGCCGTCAAGGACGTGCCGGTAGATCCGCTCATCCGGTTTGACCATGCCCAGCCGGCCGCTGAAATAGCGGGCAGCAAAGAACGCCGGCCAGGACGCCTCCGACTCGTACCGGTAGGACATCTCCGCAGGCATGTTTGAGAGCAGGGCCAGCTGCGCGCCTTCCCCGGCCAGGAACTCCAGCACTTGTTGGGTACGGGGATTGAGCCGGGACCACTGCCGGGCGTCGAGCTCCTCGAGCCGGGCCAGCTCGTTCTCATCCACACGCCGGCCGAGGACCGAAGCCCAGTAATCCGCGGGGCTTAGCCCGCCGCCGTCGTACTCGAGCCGGGTGGCCCAATAGGGACTCGACGCTGGCTGGAGATCCAGTCCGGTGGCTTCCCGAAGCGCGTCCCAGTCTTCCGGAAGCGGCGCGGCGGAGATCACCATGCCGTAGTCGAAGAGGTACCAGGTGCCGGGGCGGGAAAGAGCGCTCACCCGCTACAAGCTAGCAAAAACGCACAAAGCCCCGCCGGAAGATTCCGGCGGGGCTTTGCGCTTTCAGGTGGAACTACCGCTGCACGGCACCAAAACGCTCGGCAGCCAGCGCGACGGCGGCGGCCCGGGATTCCGAGGCCTCGTCGGCGGTCAGCGTCCGGTCCGGAGCACGGAAACGCAGTGCGAAGGCCAGGGACTTGTGCCCCGGCTCGATGCCCTTGCCGGTGTAGACGTCGAACAGCGCGATGTCTTCCAGCAGATCGCCGGCACCTTCACGCAGGGTTTCCAGCACAGCCTCGGCCGGGATGTCTTCGCCCACAATGAGCGCCACATCCTGCGTGGTGGCCGGGAACGTGGAGATCTCCTTCGCCACGATCACGTCCGGTGCGGCGTCGAACAGTGCGTCGGCATTGAGCTCCAGCGCCACGGTGCGGGCCGGCATATCCCGGGCCGCGAGCAGCTTCGGGTGCAGCTCGCCGGCGTAGCCAACGGTTTCGCCGCTGCGCAGCGAGATCTTGGCAGTGCGTCCCGGATGGAATGCCTGGTGTTCGCCCTGGCTGATCACCAGTTCGACGCCGAGCACGTCACCCATGAGCCGGGCGGTGTCGACGGCGTCGGCCCAATCCCAGGCGCGCGGGGTGTGGCCGGCGCCGGCGGGTGATTCGTGGCCAGTAAACAGCACGCCGATATGCAGCGGCTGGTCCGGAATGCCGTTGTACAGGCCGTCCAGGACTTCCTCTGACGGCTTGATGCCCAGCGGCGGAATCGACTCGGTGCCGTTCTGCTCACCGGGCAGGAAGACCAGTGCAGATTCGAAAAGCGCCAGGTCACGGAAGCCGCGCGAGAGGTTCCGCTTGGCGACGTCGAACAGGCCCGGCAGCACCGAGGTGCGCAGGTAGCCGAACTCGGCGGAGAGCGGGTTGGCCAGCTTGACCGCCGGGCGCTCTTCGCCGGCCACCGGGGTGCCGAAGGTGTTGTTGTCCGCTTCTGTGACGAAGGGGTAGGACAGCACCTCGGTCAGGCCCGACGCCGCGAGGGACTGCTGCAGGCGGCGCCGCTGCTGCTGGACGCGGGTCAGGCCTCGGCCGGGAGGAGCAACCGGAAGGGTGGAGGGGATCTTGTCGTAGCCCACCAGCCGGATGATTTCCTCGGTGAGGTCCTCGCGGGTTTCCAGGTCGGTCCGCCAGCTCGGGGGAATCACCCGGAAGCCGCCGTCGGCCTTTTCAACGTCTGCACCCAGGTCGGTGAGCGTGCCGGTGATCTGGTCCTCGGTGAACTCCAGGCCGATCAGCTTGGCCGGGAAGTCCGCGGGCAGGAAAATGCTGCGGGTCTCCGGTGCGGTGCCGGCGTCGGTGATGGACGCGTCGGCGGTGCCGCCGGCCAGTTCCACCAGCAGGTCGACGGCGCGCTGTGCCGCGATGTCCGCGACATGCCAGTCAACGCCGCGCTCGAAGCGCTTGGACGCTTCGGACGGGAGTTTGTGGCGGCGGCGCGAACGTCCAATCGAGACTTCCTCGAAGTGGGCGGCTTCAATCAGGACGTTCTGCGTGGCGTCGGAGACCTCGGTGGCGTTTCCGCCCATCACGCCGGCGATGCCAATGGCACCGGAGCCGTCAGTGATCAGCAGGTCTTCGGGGTCCAGCGTGCGGACCTTGTCATCGAGGGTCTTCAGGGTCTCGCCCGGGTTGGCGCGGCGGACCACGATTTCGCCGGTGAGCTTGTCCAGGTCGTAGAAGTGCAGCGGCTGGCCGAGCTCGAGCATCACGTAGTTGGAGATGTCCACGACCAGCGAGATGGACCGCATGCCGGCCAGGCGCAGGCGTGAAGACATCCACGGCGGCGTGGGGCGGGTGGGGTCCACGCCGCGGACGGTGCGGGCCACAAAGCGGTCGCAGCCGGCCTTGCCGTAGATCGGGGCTTCGTCGGCCAGTCGCACCGGATACCCGGCGCCGTCGGCTTCCGGAACCTCCACCGTGGCGGCGGGGTCGGTGAACTTGGTGCCGGTGGCGTGGGCGTACTCGCGTGCAGCGCCGCGGATGGAGAAGACGTAGCCGCGATCCGGGGTGACGTTGATTTCCGCGGCCTGGTCGTAGAGGCCCAGCAGTTCCATCGCGTCGGTGCCGACCTCGGGATCAAGTCCCAGGGTGGAAAGCACCAGGATGCCGTCGTGGTCTTCGCCAATGCCGAGTTCACGCACGGATGCGATCATGCCGGCCGAGACGTGGCCGTAGGTCTTGCGCGGGCTGATCCGGAAGTCTCCGGGCAGCACGGCGCCGGGCAGGGTGACAACAACCTTGTCCCCCACCTCGAAGTTGTGCGCACCGCAGACGATGCCCTGCACGCCGGACGGGTCAATACCGTCACCGGTCAGCGTCTGCTCAGCACCCTCCGGCACCACACGGACGGAGCACCAGTTGATGGTCTTGCCGTTCTTCTGCGGCTCGGGCTCTTTGGAGAGCACCTGGCCAACAACTATCGGGCCCTGCAGTTCGTCGGTGGGACGGTGGACGTCCTCTTCCTCAAGACCGACCTTCACCAGTTCGGACATGACGTCTTCGGCGGTTGCGTCCGCCGGTACCTGGGCGTACTCGCGCAGCCAGGAAAGTGGGATTCTCACTTAGATCTCCATCCCGAAGTGTTCGCTGAAACGTACGTCGCCTTCGATCATGTCCCGCATGTCGGATACTTCGTTGCGGAACATGAGGGCACGTTCAATGCCCATGCCAAAGGCAAAACCTGAATAGACCTCGGGATCGATTCCCGCGGCGCGCAGCACGTTGGGGTTGACCATGCCGCAGCCGCCCCACTCGATCCAGCGCGGACCGCCCTTGGCACCGGGGTGCCAGATGTCCAGCTCGGCGCTGGGCTCGGTGAACGGGAAGTAGTTCGGGCGCAGCCGCACCTTGGCTTCGTCCCCGAACAGCACCCGCGTGAAGTGCTCTAGGGTGCCGACCAGGTCTGCCATCGTGAGGCCCTTGTCGATCGCGAGGCCTTCGAACTGGTGGAACACGGGCGTGTGAGTGGCGTCGAGTTCATCGGTGCGGAACACTTTGCCGGGGCACAGCACGTAGATGGGCAGTTCACGCTCGAGCATTGAGCGGACCTGCACCGGGGAGGTGTGCGTGCGCATCACCAGGTGCGCCTCGGGAGGCTCCACGAAGAAGGTGTCCTGCATTTCGCGGGCAGGGTGGTCCGGCTTGAAGTTCAGGGCGTCGAAATTGAACCATTCGGATTCAACCTCGGGGCCCTCGGCAATTTCCCAGCCCATGCCCACGAAGATGTCGCTGACGCGGTCCTGCAGGGTGGAGAGCGGGTGGCGTCCGCCCATGCGGCGGCGGCGCGGAGCTGCGGTGACGTCTACGGCTTCCTCGACGAGGATCCGGGCGTCGCGCTCAGCTTCAAGCTCAACGGTGCGGGCGGCGAGCGCCTGGTTGATTCGGCCGCGGGCCGGGCCGACTACCTTGCCGGCGGCGGCTTTCTGGTCCTTGGGCAGTCCGCCGATCTGGCGGTTGGCCAGGGACAGCGGGGACTTCTCGCCGGTGACGGCGATGCGGACGTCCTTGAGGGCATCCAGGTCCGCTGCAGAGGCGATGGCTGCGAGCGCTGAATCAACGGCAGCCGCGATGGCTGACTCGTCGAGCGGATTGGGTGCCGCGTTGTCTGGGGAGTCCGTCCCCGGTATGGAATTCGACATGTACCGTTCTTACCTGTTTCCGGCCGTGTTGATGTGGATGGTGAGTAAAGGGATGCTGCAGGCAAAGGTACGCAGCCTGCGGCTACCAGTCTAACCAACTCATGCTCCCCGTCCGGGCAGTGTGAAGGCATGATCCTCCCCTAACATGGGCGCATGAGCCCACCCCTGTCCCGTATGCAGTCCCTGCGCCGCGCAGTGAACCTGGCCAACGGCACGACGGCGGCTGGACTGCTGGCTGCCCGACTGGGCCGGGTGCCGGTGCGGCGCGGCCCCGGCGGCCTGCTGCTGGCCGGAGGCTGGAGCCTTCAGCTCCCCCGCGCGGCAGCCTTCACCCTAGGCAACGTGATCCTTTACCGTTCCCGGGTATCCGGGGCGTTCGCCGTCGAACCCGCATCCGCTCTGCTGCGGCATGAGGCAAGGCACAGCAGCCAGTACGCCGTGCTGGGACTGGCGTTCCTGCCGCTTTACTTCGCTGCAGCCGGGTTCTCCAAACTGCGTTCCGGGAACCCGGCGTCGTCGAACATCTTTGAGATCCTGGCCGGACTTGCCGACGGCGGCTACCGACCCCGTCCCTCTCCCCGCCGAAAGGCCAGTTACGGCTCTTTTCGGCGCTGAAAAGAGCCGCAACTGGCCTCTCGAGGGGTAGGCGGGAATTCGAACGTATGTTCTAATGGTGGGCATGAGGTGGCAGGAACAGGAACCAAAAGCAGCGCCGACCGCAGATGCACTGCTTCCCCTGCAGGGACTGGTCCGGTCCGTGCAGACACCGGGGTTCGCGGGCGTAACGTTCCACGAGGTACTCGCGAAATCCGTCCTGAACAAGGTGCCGAAGACCTCCTCCATGCCCTTCGGATGGACCGTGAACCCATACCGCGGCTGCAGCCATGCCTGTGTGTACTGCTTTGCCCGCAAGACACACAGCTATCTGGACCTGGACACCGGCGCGGACTTCGACAGTCAGCTGGTGGTCAAAACCAACGCCGGCGAGATCCTGCGCAAGGAGCTCGCAAAGCCGTCGTGGCAGTTCGAACACGTGGCCATGGGTACCAACACCGACCCGTACCAGCGCGCCGAAGGCCGCTACAAGCTCATGCCGGACATCATCCGCGCACTGGCGGACAGCGGAACACCCTTCTCCATCCTGACCAAGGGAACCCTGCTTGCCCGCGACCTGCCGCTGCTGGCCGAAGCCTCGCAGCAGACCAGCATCAGCATGGGCATCTCGCTGGCACTGCTGGATCCGGAGCTGGCCAACCGGGTTGAGCCGGGTACACCGTCCCCGAAAGCGCGGCTGGACCTGATCCGGCGCATCCGGGAGGCCGGCATGGACTGCAACGTGATGGCCATGCCGATCCTGCCGTGGCTGACCGACGGCGATGAGTCCCTCGATGCCCTCTTCTCCGCATTGGCCGACGCCGGCGCAACCTCCGTCACGGCCGGCGCCCTGCACCTGCGACCGGGTGCACGCGAGTGGTACCGGCAGTGGCTGGACCGTGATTATCCGCAGCTTTCCGCGCACTACGACAAGCTGTACAACGGAGGCACCTACGCCTCAAAGGAATACCGGCAGTGGCTCGCGGGGCGGATCAACCACTTCAAGAAACGCCACGGCTTCGCCGGCAGGAACCAGTTCCTCGCCACACGCGGCGCGTCCCGGCCGGCCCCGAAGACTCCAGCGGGACTGCCCGTCGCTGCCGGGACGCTTTTTTAGTTCGTGCGAGGCCTTGACCAGTGGCTGAGCGCGTCCTAAATTACAACCAAATGGTTGTAGATGCGTTGTCAGACGAAGCCGTGAACCGCCTGTTCCATGCCCTGGCGGACAGCACACGCAGGGACATCCTGCGCCGTGCGGCCGCAGGCGAGCTGTCAGTATCGCGGCTGGCCGAGGCCTATCCCATGAGTTTCGCGGCAGTGCAGAAGCACGTCGCGGTCCTTGAAGGGGCAGGCCTGGTCATCAAGGTTCGCCACGGGAGGGAACAGCTCGTGAGCACCGCACCGGACGCCGTCGACCAGGCACACCGCGCGCTGGACGCGCTGGCTGAGGCCTGGGAAGGCCGGCTGAACCGGATGTCCGACCTGCTGCGGCAGGAAACGCCCGGGGATGGACCCCGGTAGAGGAGATCAGTCATGGGCCTGAAGAGCATCGACAAGGAATACGACACCCTGACCATCACCGCCCTCGCGGAGTTCGAGGCAGCTCCCGAGCGAGTCTGGGAGCTGTGGGCCGACCCACGGAAGCTCGAGCGGTGGTGGGGTCCGCCCACGCACCCCGCCACAGTTCCGCAGCACGATCTGACGCCCGGGGGCACGGTCACCTACTTCATGACCGGACCGGACGGACAGACATACCACGGCTGGTGGGAGGTGCTCTCGGTCGACCCGCCGGAGAAGCTGCGCTTCCGCGACGGCTTTGCCGAGGAGGACGGCACCCGCCGGGACGACATGCCAATCTCCGACGTCACCGTCACCTTCACCGCCCGGGACGGGGGAACGGTCGTTGAAGTCGTGACGGCATTTGCGGACCGGGAGCAGATGGAGGAACAGATCTCCATGGGCGCCATTGACGGCGTGGCCTGCGCCATGTCACAGATGGATGCGATCCTCGCGGACGCCTGACCGGCGTCCCGTGGCGGGGCCCCAGCGGCGGCGGGGCCCCGGCTAGGCGGATCCTGCCGGGGGCTGACCCGCGGCCGCGCGAACCGCCGTGACAATTGGAAGGTCTGCCGGAATCCAGGGCAGTTCAGCAAGCTCCGGGGAATCCAGGCGGACCCAGCGCAGCTCATCGTGATCCTCGAGCGGCTGCGGCTCCCCGGTCTTCACCTCAACCAGCCACACCCGCATCGCGGCTTTGGCATTCAGCGGCCAGCCCTGTTCAAGGGGTCCGTCCACCTCCGCTCCCAGAATCACTTCGACGCCAAGCTCCTCGGTGAGCTCGCGGTGCAGGGCCGCTTCGCAGGACTCCCCCGGTTCAACCTTGCCGCCGGGAAACTCCCACATGCCGGCATAGGCTTCCGGGGCCGTGCGCCGGGCAGCCAGCAGGCTCCGCGGCTGGCCCAGGTCATCCACGATCGCGGCTCCGACTACCTGCTTCAGTTCTGAATTCGACACAGATCGAGTCTACGGTGCCCGCTGGCCTAGAATTGGAAGGAACGGCATCGTGGCCGTTTGGCCCCGGCCAACGGCAGCGTCCATGCTCCGGCCCCGGGCCGCCAGACGCGCCCGTGCCTTTTCCACGGCTCCGCGGCAACCGCTGATCCGAAAGCACCCCCACTTATGCCTTCCCTGCGCGTAGCGACGCCCAAAACCCGCCACGTTTCCCTGGCCATCACGGCCCTTGCCGCCGGCGGTTTCGCCATCGGCACCACCGAGTTCGCCATCATGGGACTGCTTCAGGAGATGGTCGCCGAGCTCGGTGTCTCCGTCCCCGAAGGCGGGCACGTCATCTCCGCCTACGCCCTCGGCGTCGTTGTTGGTGCGCCTCTGCTTGCAGCCGCCGGAGCCAAGATGCCGCGCAAGTGGCTGGCCTTGGGACTGATGGCGTTCTTCGCCGTGGCCAATCTTTCATCCTTCATTGCCCCGGACTACGGGTGGCTGCTGGTCACCCGGTTCCTGTCCGGGCTGCCCCACGGCGCCTTCTTTGGCGTCGCAGCCGTGATCGCCGCATCCCTGGTGGCCCCGACCCGCCGAGGCTGGGCCATCTCGATGGTCATGCTGGGCCTGAGCATCGCCAACGTGATCGGCGTGCCGTTCGCAACCTGGCTGGGCCAGCTGGCCGGCTGGCGCTGGATGTTCGTCCTCGTTGGTGCCATTGCCCTGCTGACCGTGGCGCTGGTGGCCTGGTTCGTTCCTTTCCAGGCGGCGCACCCGGATGCCAGCATCAGGCGCGAGCTCAGTGCGCTGCGCCGCATGCAGATGTGGCTGGCCCTGCTGGTGGGCACCGTCGGCTTCGGCGGGTTCTTCGCCGTCTACACCTACATCTCCCCCACCATGACAGAGGTTGCAGGTTTCTCCATGGGAGTGCTGCCGCTGATCGTGGGCCTTTACGGCGTCGGTCAGGTAGTGGGCAACATCGTGGGCGGCCGGATTGCCGACCGTTCCGTGATGGGCAGCATTTACGCCGTACTGGCAGGCACGGTGGTCATCCTGGCCGTGTACGCCTGGGGTGTGCAGTACAAGGCCGGCGCCATCATCCTGGTCTTCCTGGTCGGCGCCATCGGCTCTGCCCTGACGCCCGCACTGCAGACCCGCCTGCTCGATGTCTCCCCCGGCGCGGCATCACTCGCGTCCTCGCTGAACCACGCCGCCCTGAACATGGCCAACGCCCTGGGCGCTATGGCCGGCGGACTGGTTATCGCCTGGGGCTGGGGTTTCCGCTCACCGGCAATCGTCGGTGCTGTCCTGGCACTGCTGGGGCTGGGAGTTGCACTGCTCAGTGGTGCCCTGGACCGGCGTCGTCCGGTAAACGCAGCGGAAAAGACCGCGGCTGCCGGGACGGCGCCTGGGAACGGAGGGCGGCACGGGCCGCCGCCAACGCGGTTCTAGCGGTTCTGGGCCCGCGCGGATGCGTAGAGGCACACAGTTGCTGCCGTGCCCACATTGAGGCTCTCGGCCTGCCCGTAAACAGGAACGGCTACGCGGTAGTCAGCGGCTTCAAGCTCGTCCTCGGCCAGGCCCTGGGCTTCGTTGCCGAACAGCCAGGCAGAGGGATCCTCAAGCCGCGGCCCGGTGTCACCGGGCGTGTCTGCGGCGGGCGCCAGGCGGCGCAGGGCCGAGGAATCCTGGAGCGCGTCCAGGTCCTGGCTGCCGTAGCCGTCAGCCGCGAGGATGGTGATCCCGGCTTCGTGCAGCCGGGAGGAAAGTTCAGCGAAGTCCACGCCCGAAACCACGGGCAGGTGGAACAGTGAGCCGACGGTGGACCGTACGGCTTTTGGATTGTGGATGTCCACGCTGGAGGCAGTGAGGATCACCGCGTCCGCGCCGGCTGAGTCCGCCGCACGCAGGATCGTTCCGGCGTTGCCGGGGTCCCGTACCTCGCACATCACGGCGAGGAGTTTGGGCCGCGTGGCCAGTACGTCGTCAAGCGACGGGGACTGGATGCGGCAAACAGCCACAATCCCCTGCGGCGTGACGGTGTCTGCCATGGCGGCCAGGACCTCGTCCGTGGCCAGGCGCAGTGTGGCCTGCTCTGCCAGCTCGGCAAGTTCCGGGAGCCGGTCCAGGCACGCCTGCGTGGCATACGCCTCGACGACGACGCCGGCCCGGCCTTCCGCAAGGGCGGCACGGTGCGCAACAAGCGCCTCACGGACGGCCTGGGGTCCTTCGGCCAGGAAACGGCCGGTCTTTAAACGCGCCGAACGCCCCGCCAGCTTCGCTGCTTCCTTCACCCGATCAGCTCGGGGATTGGACATCAGCGGCGCTGGGGGGCGTCCGGCGTCAAACATGTTCAGCAGGTACCGAAATTAGCCCTGGAACTTCTGGCGGTTTTCGCCGCCAGCAGGCTCCAGGCCGGCAGCCTTGGCTGCTTCCACGGAGTTGAACCAGTACTCAGCTTCAGTCTGCTCGTACCAGGTGGAACCCGGAACGTGGTACTTGCCGGTTGCGGCACCCTTGATGACGTAGCCTTCGGGAGCTTCGCCTTCGGAAGCCTTGAAGCCGCCGTCAGCAACAGCAGCAGTGGCAGCCGGAGCAGCCTTTGCAGCCGGAGCAGCCTTGGCCGGTGCCTTCTTGGCGGCCGGAGCTGCAGCAGCAGCGGCCGGAGCGGAGGTGTCGGACGGCAGTGCGTCCTTGGCAACCTGGACCAGGGTGGCGAACGCGTTGGCGTCGTTCACGGCCAGCTCGGCCAGCATGCGGCGGTCTACCTCGATCTCAGCAGCCTTCAGGCCCTGGATCAGACGGTTGTAGGTCAGGCCGTTGGCGCGGGAAGCAGCGTTGATGCGCTGGATCCACAGGCGGCGGAAGTCGCCCTTGCGCTTGCGGCGGTCACCGTAGCTGTACACATACGAGTGCAGCAGCTGCTCTTTGGCCTTGCGGACCAGGCGCGAACGCTGTCCGCGGTAACCCTTGGCGCGCTCGAGGATTACCCGACGCTTCTTATGGGCGTTAATCGCCCGCTTCACACGTGCCACGTGCGTACTCCTTAGAAATAGTCCCGTGCACACTACCGGTGCTGCGGCCTCTGACGGGCCGCGGGAAAGTTAGTTGATATATGGAGCAGTCCTTCTCAGAACCGCTGGGGAAGATGGTTACTTGCCGAGCATCTTCTTGATGACCTTGGCCTCGCCCGGGGTGACGATCTTGTCACCGGCGAGACGGCGGGTCAGGCGGGAGGACTTGTGCTCCAGGTAGTGGCGGCGGTTGGCCTGCTGGCGCTTGAGCTTGCCGGTGCCGGTCAGCTTGAAGCGCTTCTTGGCGCCACTGTGGGTCTTCATCTTCGGCATGGGAACCGATCTCCTTTTGGTTTCCGCGGTACAAACCCGCGGGGATATGGGCACCTGTAACAGGTGCCAGGGTTTCCTAGGGACGCCTGGGCGTTTCTAGCGGTGTTGCGCGGTGGCCTACTCCGCTGTGCCAGGCTTTTTCTGGCCTGCACCGGGTGCCGGTGCCTTGCCAGCAGGCTTGGGCGCAGCTGCCGGCTTCGGCCGGGCAGCGGGCTTCGGCACGGACGGCTTCACAGCAGTCGGCTTGGGCATTGCCATGGGCTTCGGCGCTTCAGCCGGCTTTGCAGGTGCCGGTGCCGCAGCGGGCTTGGCAGCCTGTGCCGGCTTGGCGGCAGCAGCCTTCGCTGCGTCCTCCGCACGGCGGGCATCGGCAGCAGCCTTGTCCGCAGCGGCCTTGGCGGCCTGTGCTGCCTTTGCCTTCTCAGCCTGCTCCTGCTCGGCGCGGGCCTTGTCGGCCTCTGCTGCGGAGGAACCAAGGCGCAGGCCGTCCGGCAGCAGATCTGCCAGGCTCTGCGTCATGGGCGCCTTGTCGGCACTGGTATCAACCCGTGCCGGAGCTTCGCCCTTCTTGGCGGCTTCGTTGGCAGCCTTGGCCTCGGCGCGCTGAGAGGCGCGGCGGGCTTCGGCCTTGGCTTCGGCCTTGTTCTTCAGGGGGCCGATCACCATGACCATGTTCCGGCCGTCAATGCGGGGGCTGGACTCAACCACACCCACCTCGGAGACGTCCTCAGCGAACTTCTGCAGCAGACGG
Source organism: Arthrobacter sp. 3Tela_A (assembly GCF_049311025.1). Taxonomy (NCBI): domain Bacteria; kingdom Bacillati; phylum Actinomycetota; class Actinomycetes; order Micrococcales; family Micrococcaceae; genus Arthrobacter; species Arthrobacter sp. 3Tela_A. The sequence goes on along the minus strand of NZ_JAXIOM010000027.1, from coordinate 17,583 downwards.
ATACCCATCTCAGGGCGCTGCTGCTCACGTCCGCGGAACTGGATCATGGCCTTGACCTTGTCACCCGCAGCGAGGAAGCGAAGGGCGTGCCCGCGCTTGGTCTCGTAGTCGTGGGTGTCGATCTTGAGGCGGAAACGGATTTCCTTCAGGACCGTGTTGGTCTGGTTCTTGCGCGCCTCACGGGCCTTGACTGCGGCTTCGTACTTGTACTTGCCGAAGTCCATTAGTTTGCACACCGGCGGCTTTGCCTGCGGTGCTACCTCTACAAGATCCAGGTCGGACTCCGCTGCCAGACGAAGGGCGTCCTCGATCCGGACCACACCTACCTGTTCCCCAGCCGGTCCTACCAACCGCACCTCAGGGACACGGATCCGATCATTGATTCTTGGCTCGCTAATGTTGCAGCTCCTGTTTGACTCAAAACGGCTACCGCCTGCAACTGAAGAAGGCCCCCAATTGCACGCGCAATCGGAGGCCTCGAGGATCGGCTGGCACTGCGAACAGTGCGCTTCCAGGCGTTCATCCGAAGATGCTGCCTTGGAAGGCCGACCAGAACCCGGCAACTCTGATCCTGCCGTGAGGCGGGATTTATCAGGCTGACGCGGGTGGGAGAGTCTCCGCTTGCATACCGGTTCCGTTACCTGCAACAGCAGCCCATCGATTTTCATCATCGGTGAGCTGCTGCAAATAACGTCTACCGGTCGGTCTGTGACAAGCTTACCAGTATGAGTACCCCACAGAGCAATCCGGCTGGCGATTCTTCCCGCCATTCCTTCCCCGGAACCTCCGAAGAAGAAAACCACACCCATTCCGAGAGCCCCGTTTCGGCTCAGGTCCGCGACATCGCCGAAGTACCGGCAGTTGAAGTTATCACCACCGCCGCCGTCCACCTTATGAGTGCCGCGGCCGTGAAGTGCGGCCTGGCTGAAGGCGCCGACGCCGAGGACCTCAAGGACCTGGACGAGGCCCGCAAGCTGATTACCGCGCTGGCTGGCTTTGTCACCGCCGCCGCTCCGGAAATCGGCAGCCAGCACGCCGGTCCGTTGCGCGACGGGCTGCGTTCCCTGCAGCTCGCTTTCCGCGAAGCTTCCTCCGTTCCGGATGCTCCCGGACAGGGCCCCGGCGAGAAGTTCACCGGACCCGTCAACTAATTTTCCCGCACCAAGGCCGGGGGGCGAAGAGGGCGCTCTTCGGGCCCCGGCTGCGTTTAGTGCGGCAGTTGTCTAGACGTGCGCACGCCGGGAGTTAACCACGGCACGGGCGCCGAGAGTGACCAGTACCATCAGCGCGGCGGCCGACCCGGCGAAGGCAAAACCTGCCCCTGGACCCACCAGGTCAATCGCCATGCCCACCAGCGGCGCACCAATCGCTGTACCCGTGGTGAGGGCAGAGCCATACCAGCCCATGGCTTCTCCGCGGCGCTCCTCGGGGACCAGGTCAGCCACGCGCTCCGAGGCCGCGGACAGCACCGGTGCGCACAGCAGTCCGCCGGGAATTGAGAGCAGGGCAAGGCTGAGCGTATCCGTGGCCAGGGACATGGGCAGGGTCAGCACCGCCATCGCCAGCAGCAGCAGCATCGGCGAAATGCGCCGCTTCATTGCCCCGTAGACCAGGCCGCCAACCAGCGAGGCGAAGCACCACACGGCGAAGACGATCCCGAGTTGTCCGGGATTTCCGGAGGCTTCCACCGATGCCACGATGCCGACGTCGCTGCCCGCCAGCAGCAGGCCGGCACCGGCGGCTACCGCGAACACCACTGCAACGCTGAGGGTCATCCAGGAGAAGCCGGCGGTCACCCGGGCAAGCAGCCCGCCGCGCAGGGTTGGATCCTCCTCCTCAGCGGCTGCACCGGCGGCCTGCGCCAGTTCGGCCGCAGGTTCGCCCAGGTGGGCGGGCGCGGAGGAGACAACGGCTGCGGTGGCGGCTTCGACGTCGTGCTCCGGGGCCTTCAGGGATTCAGAACGCGTGGGCGGATTGAACCACATCAGGAACAGGCCTGCACAGGCCGTGCACAGGCCCACCAGGGTGAGCCCGACGGCGGTGGAAACAGAGGTGGCCAGGACCGCACCGACGGCGGGGCCTCCCATGAACACCACTTCGGTGGCAATCGAGTCAAGGGTGAAGGCCGTCCGGCGCTTGTCCCCCGTAGCAAGGATGCCCAGGGACTGGCGGACCACACTGAACACGGGCAGCGTGAAAATGCCGCCGATCAGTGCCAGCACCAGCAGCCACTCATAGCTCACGTGCGGGGCAACGGACCAGATGACGGCTTCAGAGATGACCGAGGGAATCAGCGCTTTGCGGAGCCCCACGTTGTCCACCCGCCGCCCCCGCCAGGGGGCGCCGACGGCGATGCCGATGGTCACCAGTGCCGCCACCGCTCCGGCAGCGGCATAACCCTTGTCCAGGGTGAGCACTACGTGGAGGGTCAGGAGCACGCCGGCCGCAGCGTGCGGGAAACGCGCAATCATACCGACCAGGAGCAGCCGGCGGACCGGGACGATGGCCAGCAGGTCCCGGTAGACACTAAAGTTCACTGCACTTCTCTTCTGGCCGTTCCGGCCGGTCAGCGCGTGATTTTCAGTTCCAGGGAATCAACGCGCTCAACGAATTCAGGATGGCTGGCAAGGCGCTGCTGCAGCGCTGCTGCGAGGGACTTGACACCTGCCGCGTCCAGTCCCGGTGCCAGTTGGAGGACAATCCTCAGTTCCGGTCCGGCGCCGCCGCCGGAAACCAGCCTACCCTCTGCCGTGCGCGAGGCTACGCCGCCGCCGGCGCTCAGCCGGACCTGGCGGATAGCCGGTTCGTGGCCGGCTGCCTCGGTAACGATCCCAGCCAGCGCGGGGTCCTCATAGGAAGGCATCCATTCGCGCTGCTGCGCCAGCGCCCACATAGCGGGCCGGCGGACCACAAAAGTCACATCGCTGCCGGGATCGATGACCAGCAGCTGTGCCTCCTCCGAGACGGCGGACAGTGCCGCGCGCGGTGCATACACGGCCACCGGGCGGGCCTCCGCGTGCCAGCGCGAGAGCGCATCGACGGAGGAGAAGACCGGCAGCGCCTTGCGGCCGTCGGGGGCAGTGAGGGTCACCAGCGCAAGGTCTGCTTCCTTGTCAGCTGTGAGCCCGTGCTCGGATTCCGCTTCCTCGCCCAGCGTTGCCACGATCGCCACGTAGACGCGGGCGGTGGCCAGCGACTTGATGACTCCGGTTTCCGTGCCCGTGCCGGCCACGAGAGCCTGGACGGCGCTGGTGTACCCGGCGTCCGGCTGCCCGTCGTCCTTGTCGAACTGGTGCAGCGGGTTGCCTTCACCTTCAAGGCTGCGCCCCGCCCAGGGCACACCCGCGGAGTCCGCCAGCCCCCCGGCGGCTGCCAGTGCCGCGGCAATGTGCCCGGGCAGTTCGCGCTTAGCCACCGCTGCTAGCGCTCCGGGTGGCCGGCGACGTCGAACGCCTCGGGAAGCGTGAAGGCACCGGCGTACAGTGCCTTGCCCACGATGGTTCCTTCCAGGCCCAGGGGAACCAGTTCGCGCAGGGCAGCCAGATCATCCAGGCTGGAGATGCCGCCGGAGGCGACGACGGGGCGGTCGGTGCGTGCCAGCACGTCACGCAGCAGGTCCACGTTCGGACCGCGGAGGGTCCCGTCCTTGGTGACGTCGGTGACGACGTAACGCGGGCAGCCGGCGTCCTCCAGGCGGGCGAGAACCTCCCAGAGGTCCCCGCCTTCCTTGGTCCAGCCGCGGGCAGCGAGCGTGGTGCCGCGGACATCGAGCCCGACGGCGATCGCGTCGCCGTAGCGGGCAATGGCGCTGGCGGTCCATTCCGGGTTCTCCAGGGCGGCGGTGCCCAGGTTCACGCGGCGTGCGCCGAGTTCAAGTGCCTTTTCCAGCGAGGCGTCATCGCGGATGCCGCCGGAGAGCTCCACCTTGATGGAAAGTTCTTCCACCACGCGCTTGAGCAGCGGCAGGTTGCTTCCCCGGCCGAAGGCTGCGTCCAGGTCCACCAGGTGCACCCACTCAGCGCCGTCGTTCTGCCAGGCCATGGCAGCATCCAGCGGGTCGCCGTAGCTGGTCTCAGAACCTGCTTCGCCCTGGACCAGGCGGACGGCCTGGCCGTCAGCTACGTCCACGGCCGGGAGCAGTTCGAGGATGGGTGTTTCGGTGAGGGACATGGTCCTGCTTTCAGTGATGGTGCCGGCTCAGAGGCCGAGGGTAAGGACGTAGGCGCCGAGCAGGGACATACCCGCCAGGATCCAGAAACTGATGGAGACAAAGCGCGGCATGCCCTGCCGCCGGAAGGAAATGGCTCCGCCGATCAGCAGACCGGCCAGGCCCATGAGGACAACACTCCACATGCCTTATCCCAATCCCTTTAGCCAGTTTTCAAGCAGGGCAGCTCCGGCGTCCCCGGACTTCTCCGGGTGGAACTGGGTGGCGCTGAGCGGACCGTTCTCCACTGCGGCAACGAACGGGCCGCCGTGGTTGGCCCAGGTCACCAGCGGCGGCTGCATAGCCGGCTGGGTAACGTCGAAGTCCCATTTCTGCACACCGTAGCTGTGCACGAAGTAGAACCGTTCGTCTTCGATGCCGGCAAAGAGCCGCGATCCGGCAGGGGCTTCCACGGTGTTCCAGCCCATGTGCGGAACTACGTCGGCTGCGAGACGTTCCACGACGCCGGGCCATTCGCCCATGCCCTGGGTCCGGACGCCGTGCTCAACGCCTTCATCGAACAGCACCTGGAGTCCCACGCAGATGCCCAGCACCGGGCGTCCGCCCGCCACGCGGCGTCCGATCATCCGCAGCGCATCGACGTCCTTGAGTCCCTGCATCACTGCGGCGAACGCGCCCACGCCGGGAACGACCAGGCCGTCTGCTTCCAGGACATCGGAGGACTTGGAGCTCAGGGTGACGTTCGCCCCGACCCGTTCCAGGGCACGGACAGCGGAGTGGATGTTCCCCGAACCGTAGTCAAGGACCGTGACGTTGCGGCTCACAGTGCGCCCTTCGTGGAGGGAATTCCCTCAACGCGGGGATCCGGTTCCACAGCGGCACGGAGGGCGCGCGCGAAGGCCTTGAACTGCGCTTCCACAATGTGGTGCGGATCCCTGCCGCCGAGCACGGTCATGTGCAGGCAGATCTGTGCGTGCAGGGTGATCGCTTCGAAGACGTGCCGGGTCAGCGACCCGGTGAAGTGGCCGCCGATCAGGTGGTATTCCTGCCCGGCCGGTTCGCCGGAGTGCACCAGGTAGGGGCGGCCGGAAATGTCGACGACGGCGTTGGCCAGCGCCTCATCCAGCGGCACCGTGGCTTCACCGAACCGGCGGATGCCGGCCTTGGATCCCAGCGCGGTCTTCAGCGCTTCGCCGATGCTGATGGCTACGTCCTCCACCGTGTGGTGGACGTCGATGTGGGTGTCGCCGGTGGCCTTGACCGTGAGGTCGATCAGCGAGTGCTTGGCCAGCGCCGTGAGCATGTGGTCATAGAAGGGCACGGAGGTGCTGATGTCTGAGCGGCCGGTGCCGTCCAGATCCAGTTCCACGAGGACGGATGATTCGCTGGTGGTCCGCTCAAGGCGGGCCGTACGGCCGGTGGCGGTCTCCACGGTCATAAAGGTTCCTTAGGAAGAAGGGGCTCTGATTACCAGTCTAGTGTTTGCGCACCCTGCCGGTGCTCGCTGCGCTACGCGGAGAGCAGCTCGCGCAGCCGGGTGAGGAAGGCAGTGGTTTCCGCTTCCGTGCCCGCGGTTACACGAAGATGCCCCGGGATTCCGACGTCGCGGATCAGCACGCCCGCATCAAGGAGTCCCTGCCACGTCTTCCGCGGGTTTTCGAGTCCGCCAAAGAGGACGAAATTGGCGTCTGATTCGGCCGGCTGCAGGCCCATTTCGGTCAGCTCGGACACGATCCGGTCGCGCTGGCCCTTGATGTCCTCCACATTGGCCAGCAGCGCATCCGCGTGGGCCAGGGCAGCGTTGGCGGTGGCCTGCGTGACGGCCGAGAGGTGATACGGCAGGCGGACCAGACGGAGGGCATCGGTGACCTCAGCGGCAGCGGCCATGTACCCGAGCCGGGCGCCGGCCAGGGCGAAGGCCTTGCTCATGGTCCGCGAGACGATCAGCCGTTCCCGGCCGGGGAGAAGTGAGAGCGCACTCGGGGTGCCGGCGTGGGAGAACTCGGCGTATGCCTCATCCACGATCACAATGGCATTGCTGGCCTCGCCCGCCTCGTACACGGCTTCCACAACATCCAGTCCCAGGGCCGTGCCGGTGGGGTTGTTCGGGGTGCAAAGAAAAACGATGTTCGGTTTCGCATCCCGAACCTGCCCGGCAGCTGATGAGACGCTAAGCGTAAAGTCCGCGGCACGGGTGCCGGTGATGTACTCGGTACCCGTACCGCTAGAGAGCAGCGGGTACATGGAGTACGTGGGAGGGAAGCTCATGGCAGTGCGTCCCGGGCCGCCGAAGGCCTGCAGAATGTGCTGCAGGACCTCGTTGGATCCGTTTCCGGCCCAGATGTTTTCGACTGCCAGTCCGTGGCCGAGGTAGGAGGCCAGGCGTTCACGCAGTTCGGTGAACTCGCGGTCGGGGTAGCGGTTGAGCCCCGTGACGGCTTCCCGCACCGAGTCGGCGATAGCGTCCGCGACTTCCTGCGGCAGTCCGTGAGTGTTCTCGTTGACGTTCAGCAGGATCGGCACTTCCAGCTGCGGAGCCCCGTACGGGGTTTGGCCCCGCAGGTCATCTCGCAGGGGAAGGCGGTTGAGTTTTTCCAGCTGTTCGTTCACCCGTACAGCTTAAGGCGCTGGCTGCCGGGGCGCAGAATCGGCCGTAAAGGTGACGGACCGATCGCGCCGGATACTGCTGGGGACTGTCTAGCCCGCTACCGGAATGTAGAGCTGCACGCCGACGGGAACGACGTCGTCGGCAAGGTTGTTCAGTTCGATGATGTCGGCGACGACGGCACGCGGATCACGTTCAGGCGCGTACTGTCCGGCGAGGCTCCACAGGCTGTCTCCGGTGCTCACACTGACCTGCTGGGTGCGCGTCACCTCGGCACTGTCGCTGGAGGCCAGGGCGGGCGCTGTGAAGAAACCGATGAAGGTCAGCAGCGCGGCTCCGCCGAGCAGGACCGGAGCGCCGATGAGCAGAAGACGGCCCCGGCGGGTCAGTTTCAGCGGACCGGCCGGTGCGGGACGGCGTTCAGCCGCCGAACGGGCCGCCGCGGGCTGTTCCGCACTGGGGCGTCCTGCGGCACGGTGAGGAGCGGGAATGAAGCGAATGGAGCCCAGTGAAGTACGGGCTGCCGCAAACTGAACGGACATGGCTAAACCTTTCCGGCCCGAGTCCTTTCCGCACCGGCGCATCCCCGGCTTCGAAAGTGGATTCGAACTGTTGGCATCCTTGAATCGAACATGTATTCGATTCCTGCTGTTCCTTTTCTAGCATCTATCTACGAACGCTGTCGAGACTCACTCGAACAAATGTTTGAAAATGACCTTCCGCTCCCCTAGCGTGGGTATCGGCAGGAAACCTTCGGATTACTGCCGGATTCGCCCGTTTCCCAGATCGATCCTCTGAGCGTTCTGAGATGCATGGCTCTCCGGCAGCAGCGTTCGGACTAAAGGAAAACACCCGCCACTGACATTGCCGCCTCTCCGGGTCGTCCGGAACGCTTGAAGGGAAGCCGAAGTGCCCCGTAGGACTGACTCCGAAGGCCGCCCGGCTGCCGCTGCTGCGGCCGACTCCCCTCGTCCCCGGGCACTGACCCCGCGGCAGAAGAAGATCCTGGAAACCATCCAGGCGTCCGTCAGCGCCAACGGTTATCCGCCGTCGATGCGCGAGATTGGTGACACGGTTGGGCTTGCCAGCCTCTCCAGCGTCACGCACCAGCTGAGCCAGCTGGAGAAGATGGGCTACATCCGCCGCGATCCGAAGCGTCCGCGCGCCATGGAGATCCTGGTGCCCCTGCTGATGCACAAGGAGCAGACCGATCCAGCGGACTCCCCGGCCGGCACCGGAGCGCCCGCATCCGTCACGGAACTGACTACCGCAGTGGATACGGCAATGGTCCCGCTGGTCGGACGGATCGCAGCAGGCGGACCGATCCTGGCCGACCAGGTCGTAGAGGAAATGGTTCCGCTCCCCCGCCAGCTGGTGGGCCACGGCGAACTCTTTATGCTCCGGGTCTCCGGTGACTCGATGGTCGACGCCGCGATCTGCGACGGTGACTGGGTAGTGGTCCGCCGCCAGCAGACCGCAGAGAACGGCGACATTGTTGCCGCCCTGCTGGACGACGAAGCCACGGTCAAGACCTTCCGGCAGCGCAACGGCCACACCTGGCTGCTGCCGCAGAACACCCGCTACGAACCCATCATGGGCGACCACGCCACCATCATGGGCAAAGTCGTGTCGGTAATGCGCTCCCTGTAGCACGCCCGCCCAGGCCGGGTGGGTTCCCGGGGTACGGAACTAGGCTCCGGCGCGCTGTCCGGCGTTCAGCCGTTCGAGGATGCCAAGCGCCACAGACCTGTCGGTGGTGGACCAGAACGGCGGCAGCGCCGCCCGCAGGAACCCGCCGTACCGGGCGGTGGCGAGCCGGGAATCAAGCACGGCCACCATGCCGCGGTCCCCCGCAGCGCGGATCAGCCGGCCGGCGCCCTGGGCCAGCCGGACGGCGGCGTGCGTTGCAGAAACGCTCATAAACCCGTTGCCGCCGGCTTTGGCCACTGCCCTGGTCCGCGCCGTCATCAGCGGATCATCGGGACGCGGGAACGGAATACGGTCAATGACCACCAGCCGGCATGCTTCGCCGGGAACATCCACTCCCTGCCACAGGGACATGGTCCCGAACAGACAGGTCGCGTCATCTTCGGCGAACTCCTTCACCAGGGCGGACATGGAGGACTCACCCTGGCACAGGATGGGGAAATCCACCTTGTCCCGCAGCGCTGCCGCGGCTTCTTCCGCGGCGCGCCGTGAGGAAAACAGGCCCAGTGCAGCTCCGCCGGATGCCTTCAGCAGCGCCTCCAGTTCTGCCAGCTGCGCCGGTGAGGTGCCCCGGTCCGGTTTGGGCAGATCCTTAGCCACATACAGGACGCCCTGCCGGGGATAGTCGAAGGGGCTGCCGACGTCGGTTCCCGACCAGGAAGGTGCCCCGGCACCGCTGAGGCCCAGGCCTCCCGCCACCGGCCCAAACTCGGAACCGATCGCCAGGGTGGCTGAGGTAAGCACCACGGTGTGCCCGTCAAAGAGCCCGTCCCGGAGACGTCCGGCTACGGAGATCGGCGCGACGTTCAGGGTCGCCGGAGCTGAATCATCAGGCGGGGAGTACCCTTCCCCGGGTGAGAACGTGCTGGGCCGGGAAGACCAGAGCACTTCCCCCGAATCCGGTGCCTCGAGCAGCCGTTCACACAGTTCCAGCACTGCGAGTAGCCGGGAGCGGGCCATCTGCCGCCCGCCGTCGCCGGCGTCACCGCCCTCGGGCTTGGAATCGGACAGCGCCACCCGGGCGGCTTCGCGCACCCGGGAGACCGCCAGCTGCTGTTCTTCGTTGAGGCCGGAGGGCATCAGGCCAGCGGGCAGCCCCTCCACGGAAGCGTCAAACGCGCGGCCTGCAGCTGCCAGTTCCTCCACCGAGGCGGAGGTGTGCTTGCGGGCGGCAGTTACGGCTGCACTGATCACGGTGCCGGAGAGCTGTCCGGTGACCGCGCCGGTGACCCGGTCCTGCAGTTCATGGGCCTCATCGATCACCACCACGTCGTAGTCCGGGAGCACGGCCAGGCCTTCGAACGCACTGATGGCCAGCATCGCATGGTTGGTGATGACCAGGTCCGCCACAGCCGCCTTGGCACGGGCCTGTTCGCTGAAGCAGTGCTCTGCCACCGGGCAGCGCTGCGCGCCCAGGCATTCCATCGCCGTCACGGAGACCTGCCGCCAGGCACGGTCACTGACGCCGGGCAGCAGTTCGTCCCGGTCACCGGTTTCGGTTTCCTCCGCCCAGTCCCGCAGGCGCACGACTTCGCGGCCCAGCGCCGACGTCGGTCCCGCCGCGGGAGCCGGATGGGAGACGGCCTTTTCCTCACCGAGCGTAAACAGCGCTCCGGGATCGTCGTCGTCGGGGAACCCGCCGCCCGTCTTGTGCACGCAGACGTAGTTGCTGCGGCCCTTCAGGAGGGCAACGTCCACTTCGCGCGGCAGCTTGGGCTTGAGCGCGGCCAGCAGGCGCGGAACGTCTCGCCCCACGATCTGGGCCTGCAGCGCCAGCGTAGCCGTGGAGACCAGCGCGGGTTTGGTGCTCTCCAGTGCGTGGTGGATCAGAGGCACCAGGTACGCCAGTGACTTACCGGTGCCGGTCCCGGCCTGGACCAGCAGGTGCTGGCCGGATTCGATGGACTCGGCCACTTCCCGCGCCATTTGCTGCTGGCCGGGACGCTGCTGGCCGCCCATGGCTGAAACGGCCGTCTCCAGCAGGTCCAGGACCTCAGCGGCGGTGTCTTTCTTAGGCATGGCTGAGGAACGGCTCCAGCTCCGGAGCCAGCGAATCGCGGACCTTGACCCGCATCCGGGTTCCGCTTTCCTCGTGGTCCAGGCGCAGGATCTCAGCGTCCTGGCTGTGCAGGCGGGAGACTACGTCGCCGCGCTCGTACGGAACCAGCAGTTCAAGTTCAACACCCGGGCGCGGGATGCCCTCTGAAATGGCCTGCAGCAGTTCATCGATGCCTTCGCCGGTGCGGGCAGAGACCACGACGGTGCGCGGTTCGCGCTGCCGCAGCCGCTCGATGACAAACGGGTCCGCAGCGTCGGCCTTGTTCAGCACGATGATCTCCGGGATCCGGCGCGCATCCACGTCGGCCAGCACGGAGCGGACCGCTGCGATCTGCCCTTCAGGATCCGGGTGGGAGGCGTCCACCACGTGCAGGATCAGGTCCGAGTCGGCGACTTCCTCCAGCGTGGAGCGGAAGGCTTCGACCAGCTGGGTGGGCAGTGACCGCACAAAACCCACGGTGTCGGCCAGGGTGTAGCCCAAGCCGTCCGGAGTCTCGGCGCGGCGGATGGTCGGGTCCAGGGTGGCGAAGAGGGCGTTCTCCACCAGCACGCCGGCGTCGGTGAGCCGGTTCAGCAGCGAGGACTTGCCGGCGTTGGTATAGCCGGCGATCGCTACGGAGGGAATCTGGTTGCGCTGGCGGTTGGCGCGCTTGGTTTCGCGGGCCGGCTTCATGCCTGCAATTTCGCGGCGCAGCTTGGCCATGCGGGTGCGGATCTTCCGGCGGTCCAGCTCGATCTTGGTTTCACCGGGGCCGCGCGAGCCCATGCCTGCTCCGGCGCTGCCGACCTGACCGCCAGCCTGCCGGGACATGGATTCGCCCCAGCCGCGCAGCCGGGGAAGCAGGTATTCCAGCTGTGCCAGTTCAACCTGCGCCTTGCCCTCGCGGGACTTGGCGTGCTGGGCGAAGATGTCCAGGATCAGGGCGGTGCGGTCAATGACCTTCACCTTGACGATGTCTTCCAGTCCGCGGCGCTGGGACGGCGAGAGCTCGCTGTCCACAATGACGGTATCCGCTCCGGTGGCCATCACAACGTCCTTGAGTTCCTGTGCCTTGCCCGAGCCGAGGAAGGTTCCGGGGTCCGGCTTCAGGCGCCGCTGGATCATTCCATCCAGCACCTCGGACCCGGCCGTTTCAGCCAGGGCAGCAAGTTCGCGCAGGGAGTTCTCGGCGTCGGCGGCAGTGCCTTCCGTCCACAGCCCGGCGAGCACAACACGCTCAAGCCGCAGCTGCCGGTATTCAACCTCGGTGACGTCCTCAAGCTCGGTGGACAATCCGGCCACACGGCGCAGGGCACGGCGGTCCGCGAGATCCTGCTGATCCCCGTCATAGTCAGAGTGCTCCGCTTGCTGTGCGGACAAGGCCTGTGCCTGACCGCGGAATCCGCCGGCGGGGTTCACGCTCTGCTTGGCAGCAGCTGCGTCCTCCTTGGCCAGGATCCGGTCGATCACGCCCTGGATTTCTTCGGGCGCGAGATCTGTGGGCTCTGAGCCGGCAGCGGGACGGGAATTGTTGATGGTCATAATCTCCTTAGACGCGGTGTTAACCATGGTAGGCCAGTGGACCCACATTGTGGCGGGGATCCGGAGGGTTGTGCAATAAGTGCATTCCCGGGCTGCGGAGCCGAATGGGCCCGAAAGCCGCGCAGCCACTAATCTTGGTAGTTATGGGTTCAGAGCATTACTTCAGTTCGCAGCCGGCGACGCCGGAGGTCCGCAGGCCGCTGCGTGTCACCTTGGCAGGACGCGAGGTCACCCTCGCAACTTCCGGAGGGATCTTCTCCCCCGACGGCATTGATAAGGGAACGCAGGTACTGCTCTCCGGTATTCCCGATCCAGCCGCCGCCGGCAATCTGCTCGACATTGGCTGCGGCTGGGGGCCGATCGCGCTGACCATGGCGCTGAAGTCTCCGCAGGCACACGTGTACGCCGTGGATGTCAACGAACGCTCCCTGGGCCTGACCCGGGACAACGCCGCCACGCTGGGACTGGGCAATGTCCACGCGTCCCTGCCCGGCGACGTCGACCCGTCCCTGCGCTTTGAGACCATCTGGTCCAACCCGCCCATCCGGATCGGCAAGGATGAGCTGCACGCCCTGCTGCTGCTGTGGCTTCCGCGGCTGGCTCCCGGCGGCACGGCGTGGCTGGTAGTGCAGAAGAACCTGGGCTCGGATTCACTCCAGCGCTGGCTGGAGGAAAACCTGGGCCCGGACTTTGACGTGACCCGGCACAGCACCGCGAAGTCCTTCCGCATCCTGATGGTCCGGCGCAGCGCCTGAGGCGCCCGACGGCGCGGGCTCCGCTAAAGCAGGGTTCCGCGGGCTACCAGTACGGCCGGTCCGCTCAGTTCCACGTGCTCAAGCCCTTCCGGGCCGGTCAGGAACCGGATGCCAAGGACTCCTCCGGGCACTGCCACACTCCAGCTGTTCGGAGCTCCGGCACCGGCCCAGAAACGGGTCGCGGCAGCTGCGGCGCAGGCTCCGGTGCCGCAGGACAGGGTTTCCCCCACCCCGCGTTCGTGCACGCGCATGGTCAGCTGCCCCACGCCATCGACCACCAGGGGTTCCGCAGGAACCACAAACTCAACGTTGGTGCCCTCTTCCGGGACGGGTTCCACCGAGGGTGCCCTGGTCAGGTCCGTGGCGGCGAGCTCGGTCAGTTCAGCCAGCGCCACGACGGTGTGCGGGTTGCCCATGCTGACCGAAAGCCCCGGCCGGGGCACTTCCAGGCCGCCCGCATTGACCACAGTATCCATGGCCTTGGCAGCAGCGTGGTCCGGGAAGATGAACTCCCAGGGGCCCATGTCCACGGCGTAGCCGTTCTCCGTACGGGTTACGGTCTTCAGGCCGCCGCGGGTGCCGATCGGCAGCGCCTGGCCTTCGGCGAGCTGCACGAGTCCCTCTTCCAGCAGGAAGTGCACGAACACACGCACTCCGTTGCCGCACATCTCCGAGATGCTGCCGTCCCCGTTGCGGTAGTCCATAAACCATTCAGCGTCCGGATTGGTCTGGAGCAGGGCCTGGCCTTCGGGCAGGTGCTCGGAGCGCACTGCGCGGATGAAGCCGTCGGCGCCGATGCCGTTGTGGCGGTCGCAGACTGCGGCTACTTCGGCGGCGTCGTAGTCCCGAAGTCCGTCCGGGTCGGCAACCAGGACAAAGTCGTTGCCGGTACCGTGTCCCTTCGCGAAGGCGAGACCGGCGAGGCCGGACGGCAGACCGGAGGCGGACAGGGCGGCGGGGGAAGTTGTGCTCACTGATCCAGAATAGCGGTGAGCGCCGACTGAAGCAGGTTGGGATCCTTGGCATCCAGCCACGTGACGCGCGGATCGGCACGGAACCAGGTGAGCTGACGGCGTGCAAACTGGCGGGTGGCCACAACAGTGTCTTCGACGGCCTGTTCCGTGCTCCAGAGCCCGTCGAGGACTTTCAGGAACTGGGCGTAGCCCAGGGCACGCGAGGCGGTCCGTCCGGTGCGCAGCCCGGCAGCGTCCAGTGCGCGGACTTCCTCCACCAGGCCGAGCCGGACCATCCGGTCCACGCGCAGGGCCAGGCGTTCATGCAGCAGGGGACGTTCGACGTCGAGCCCCAGCTGGATGGCGGGCTGGTGGTAGGTGCGGTCGGGCATAAACGAGCTGAACGGACGCCCGGTGAGTTCGTAAACTTCCAGGGCCCGGACCACCCGGCGGGCGTCGCCCACCCGGCCGGCGGAGACGGGATCCACGGCCCGCAGCCTTTCCCGGAGTGCTTCGAAGCCCTCGCTCTCCAGTTCCGCTTCGATCCGCTGCCGGAGCTGCGGATCCGTGCCCGGGAATTCAAGCACGTCCAGTGCCGCCCGGACATAGAGTCCGGAACCGCCCACCAGGATCGGGTAGCGGCTGCGGGAACGGATCTGGTCGATTGTCTCCCGGGCCTGGGCCTGAAACGCGGAGACGCTGGCCTCTTCCGTCACGTCCAGGATGTCCAGCAGGTGGTGCGGGATGCCGCCCCGTTCGGCTTCGGGCAGCTTGGCCGTGCCGATGTCCATGCCGCGGTAGAACTGCATGGAGTCGGCGTTGATGATCTCCCCGCCGAGGTGCCGGGCCAGCGCCACGCCGAGGTCGGACTTCCCGGTTCCGGTGGGACCGACGACGGCGAGAACGGGCAGCGGTGCGGCAGTCACCGGCGCGGCGGCAGGGCAGGCATGCCAAGCGAGACGCCTGCGCGGGCCGTGCCGCCGGCGGCAGGCGCCGGAACGCCGCAGGATTGTGCCTGCGAGCGGTCCCAGGCATCCCCGGCGCGGGAACGGCGCAGCGAATAATCGGCGGCCGTCGCCGGATCCGCCACCAGATGGAAGGCCGCTGCGGACGTGACCGGAACGGTAACGAGGTCTCCCGGGCGCGGAACCGGTGCGCCGTCGGGCACGGTGAAGTGCACCAGGCGCTGGTCGCGGGACCGGCCGGACAGCCGCCCGGTTTCCTCCGACTTGCGGCCTGCTGCGGCGGTAACCATGACCTCGACCGTGGTGCCGACCTGCTTGGCGTTCTCTTCGGCGGCGATGCGGTCCTGCAGGGCGGTGAGCCGCTCGAAGCGCTCCTGCACCACGGCCTTGGGCAGCTGGTCCGGCAGCTCGGCAGCCGGTGTTCCGGGACGCTTGGAGTACTGGAAGGTGAAGGCGGTGGCGAACCTGGCCTGCTCAACGACGTCGAGCGTTGCCTGGAAGTCCTCCTCCGTCTCCCCCGGGAACCCGACGATGATGTCCGTGGAGATGGCGGCGTGCGGCATCTGCCGGCGGACCTTCTCCAGGATGCCAAGGAACTTCTTGGACCGGTAGGACCGGCGCATGTCCTTGAGGACCTTGTCCGAACCGGACTGCAGCGGCATGTGCAGCTGGGGCATCACGTTGGGGGTTTCGGCCATGGCGTCGATGACATCGTCGGTAAACGCCGCCGGGTGGGGGCTGGTGAAGCGGACCCGTTCAAGCCCTTCGATGGATCCGCAGGCGCGCAGCAGCTTGGCGAAGGCACCGCGGTCTCCGAACTCAACGCCGTAGGAATTCACGTTCTGGCCCAGAAGGGTCACTTCGATCGCGCCGTCATCCACCAGTGCCTGGACTTCTGCGAGGATCTCCCCCGGGCGCCGGTCGCGTTCCTTGCCGCGCAGGGACGGGACAATACAGAACGTGCAGGTGTTGTTGCAGCCGACGGAGATGGAGACCCAGCCCGAGTAGACGGAATCCCGCTTGGTGGGCAGCGTCGAGGGGAAGACCTCGAGGGATTCAAGGATCTCCAGCTGCGCTGCGTCGTTGTGCCGTGCGCGCTCCAGCAGGGCAGGCAGGGCGCCGATGTTGTGGGTGCCGAAGACGGCATCAACAAACGGGGCTTTGGCCAGGATGGTGTCACGGTCCTTCTGGGCCAGGCAGCCGCCGACCGCGATCTGCATGCCGGGGCGGGATTCCTTGACCCGTGCCAGCTGTCCGAGGTTGCCGTAAAGCTTGTTGTCCGCATTCTCGCGCACGGCGCAGGTATTAAAGACGACGACGTCGGCGTCGCCCTCCTGGGCCGGGACGTAACCGGCGCCTTCGAGGAGGCCGGAAATCCGTTCGGAGTCGTGGACGTTCATCTGGCAGCCGAAGGTCCGCACCTGGTAGGTGCGCTGGTGCTCTTCGGTGGCCGGGCCGGCTAGCGGTTCGGACACGGGACGGGATACAGACAGGCTCACCCTACAAGGGTACGTCCCGCCGGCACCCGCTCCGCAATTTCCCCCGAGAGGCCAGTTGGGGGTCTTTTCAGCGCTGGGAAGAGCCGCAAGTGCCCTCCCGGCGGTTCGGGCCTAGTACCAGTTGTTGGCGTAGTGGAAGTTCAGTGCCGAGCAGGGGCTGCCATAGCGGGACTCGATGTAGGTCAGGCCCCAGTTGATCTGCGTGCGGTAGTTGGTCTGCCAGTCACCGCCGGCTGTGGCGAGCTTGACGCCGGGCAGCGCCTGCGGGATGCCGTATGCCCCGGAGCTGGCGTTGGTGGCGCTGGTCAGCCATTCGGATTCCTTGGTCCACAGGGTGTCCAGACAGGTCATCTGGGATGCCTCCCAGCCATGGCCGCCCAGGACTGACGCGGCATAGGCTTTGGCGCCTGCGGGATCGTCGACGGGAACCGAGGCAGCGGCAATGCGCGCTGCTTCCTCGGCTGCGGCCAGTTCCGCAGCAGCCTTCTCGGCGGCAGCGGCAGCTTCGGCTACAGCAGCAGCTTCGGCGGCAGCGGCAGCTTCGGCTTCACGCGCCGCGGGAGCCTGGGCTGCTTCTGCCTCCGCCGCGGCGGCGGCCTGCTCGGCCTCGGCAGCCTGCTGGGCCGTGGCCTGCTGTGCTGCATCATCCTCCGCGTCCGGCGTCGGTTCTGCAGGAGCATCCGTGCTTTCGGTTTCCGGTGTCGCTGACGGCGAAGAGGCAGGCTCCGGTGCAGGTGCATCAGTGAACAGCGGAAGGGCAAGGCTGGCCAGCTGGATGCCTGCCGTGGCCCGCAGGTCTTCTTCTCCGACTGCGCTGCCGGCGGTTCCGACCACCATGATTCCGCCGAGGACGGCTACGGCCCCAACCTTCCTCCGGTTGCGGCGGCGCTGAATGACGCGCTGCTGCCTCTGTTCACGACGGCCCTGTGAGTTCTCCATAGGTCCGGGACTGTACACAGCATTTCTGGGACAGATCGCGAAATGGTAACGGCAGTGTTGCATTCCGGTAACGGAACCGCTTTAATACCAACCCTTTAACTCCGAGTGGGCCCAGGCCCCACACGGGGCTTTGTAGCGCTGGCTGATGTAGCTCAGCCCCCAGTGAATCTGAGTGCGGTAGCTGGTCCGCCAGTCACTGCCCGCCGCCGCCATCTTGTCCCCGGGCAGTGACTGCGGAATTCCGTAGGCCCCGCTGTAGGGATTCATGGCGCTGGTCTGCCAGTTTGATTCCCGGTTCCACAAATCCACGAGGCACCGGAACTCGCCGCTGCCCCAGCCGTAACCGGACATCAGCGAGGAAGCGTAGGCCTGGGCACCGGCAGGATCGTTCACGGGAGCGGCCGGCGGAGGC